>CALBNV010000076.1 GCA_937896895.1 uncultured Bacteroidales bacterium
GATTTCTCCCTTTATCGCCACGCCTGGATTTCGGCACCGCATTTCGAAAGACAACTCACTGACAATGAATGCAATGAGTTGCTGAAAAAAGGCGGCTGGATGGTCAGAAACACTTTCGACTTCGACCAGAAGGATGAGTCGGATTTCTGGTATATCATAAAAGACTCGTTTGACGGCATGAATGAACTTTCATCAAACAACCGGAATATGATCAGACGCGCGTTGAAACGCCTTGAATATAAAATGGTTGATAAACAAATTGTTGAAAACCATGGTTTTGCGATAACAGAGAAAGTTTATGACGCGTATAAGATGAAAGACCGCATGATGAACAGGTCGGTGTTCTCCCGACTTCTCGCCTCGTGGCAGACAGAAAATCATGAGTTCTGGGGCGCTTTCGACAAGTGCGACGGCCGACTCGTTGGCTTTGCCGTCATCCAGCTCTACGGCAACGCGTGTTTTTACAATTTGGTGATGGTTCTCCCTGAATATAAGCACAACGCAACCTATCCATTTTATGGTTTGTTTTACAAACTCAATGAATATTATCTCGGCGAGAAAAAGTTCAAGTATGTGACCGATGGCTCACGAAGCGTTACGGAACACTCTAATATTCAGCCATTTCTGATACAAAATTTCAAATTCCGCAAGGCTTATTGCAAACTGAAAATCCATTATAAGTGGTGGTTCGGAATCATCGTGAAAATTCTTTTTCCGTTCAGAAGTCTCATCCCGAACAAAAGCGTGAAGGCGATTTTGAAAATGCATGAGATCTCGTTGAGATTTTAAGTTGATAGTATGTTTTTGAAGTTTTTATTTGACCGTGTTTTCTCGTTTCTCGGCTTGATAGTCTTGTCGCCGTTTTTTCTTGTGCTTTTTGTCATTCACAAGATAAAGATGCCTGATGGGAAGTTTTTTTACCGGCAAGTTCGTATCGGGAAAGATGCCAAGCCGTTCAGAATCTTCAAGATACGTACCATGAGGGAAAACTCCGAACAGGGAGGCTCGGTTTCGGTTTATGATGACGAGCGCATTCTCCCTTTCGGGAAATGGCTGCGTGAAACGAAGATTGACACACTTTTTGAACTCATTAATATATTAATAGGTGACATGAGTTTCGTCGGGCCGCGTCCAGATGTGCCGGGTTACGCCGACAAACTTGAGGGTGATGACCGCAGATTGTTGAGACTGCGTCCCGGTATTACGGGGCCGGCGTCGCTCAAATACCGCCATGAAGACATGATTCTCGCTGAACAAGCCGACCCGAAACGTTACAATGATGAGGTTATTTATCCCGATAAGGTGAAAATCAATCTGCAATATTTAGATAACTGGAGCATTTTTTTAGATGTAAAGATACTCTGGAAGACGTTTTTTTAATGGGAAATATTGTAATTCATTCTGATAAATCATTGATTGTCAATAACTAAAAAATATTTTAAAAAAATAGAAATTTTTTGTCAGACGTATTGAAAAACATTGTACTTTTGCACTCGCAAACGGAGAAAAAAAGTCTGTTGAAACGCCTCCTTAGCTCAGTTGGTTAGAGCATCTGACTGTTAATCAGGGGGTCTCAGGTTCAAGTCCTGAAGGGGGCGC
>CALBNV010000077.1 GCA_937896895.1 uncultured Bacteroidales bacterium
GCACCTCCTCTTGTTTTTGTTTCTCATCTTTCTTTTCCTTTCTTTTTGATGGTTACACATTTTATTAATTTAACATTGGATATTTCTATCTTCAATCCTTATATCTTGTCACTTTTCAACTCCACCCTCAAAACCTTTATAAACTTTCTAACTTTATGACTTTATAAACTTTCTAACTTTATTAACTTTCCACCTTTATGGCTTTCACTTCGAAAAAGGCCCGCCGCTCCCACCACACGGCGGGCGGTGAATGGAGAATATACGTGGACTTGCAAAATATCGCATGGTGGGACGCATGAACTTCGATGACGGCGTGTGCAAACGCCGAAAGGCCGATAGTCACTGACTGCCGGCGCGTATTTCTGTTTCAAAAAGTCTAATTGATTGATTATTAATAACTTGTATAGGGGGGGGTAATACTCAAGCCCGACGGCGCAGTCTCATGCGCCGAAAGCCCCCGCCTACAATATGTCACAATTACTTTCTCCATTTGGGCGGCCAAATTACAATATTTTTTGATACGGCGAGAAGTTTTTTTGTTTTTTTCTGCACGGGGCGGCATTACTCAACCTTTTTCTTTTTGTCACTGAAGAAAATCAGCAGCGACGCGGTGATGACTATCAGTCCTGCAATGGAATACGCGTTCGGGTTGTCGCCTTTCAGGAGCAGCCAGCTCTCGGTGCTGCCGACAAGCGGAAGAATGAACTTCCACATGTTGAGGCTCGAGACCTCGACATTCTTTCGCGAGAGCAGCCGCATCCAGATGATTGTCGTGACCACCGTGATGAACACCATCGCGCCGAGCGAGATGTAGAAGTCGGCCTCCGCCGGAATAGCCGCCACACCTTCAACGGGGTAGGCGAAAAGCAATAAGATTATGCCGCCCAACAACGAGGCCGCGGAGTTCAACACCTTGATGTCAACTTTCGTGAAGTCGATCTGTGAGACGATGATATTGCCGTAGGCCGCAGAAAGACAGTCGATTATAATCAGGATTATTCCCAATGCCGAGGCGAAACCGATTATTTGTATGTTGGCGAAATCGGGCCAGCTCACCACGACGATGCCGGCGATTCCGAGCGTCATCCCGATGATTTTCCTTGTGCCGAAGTGCTCGTTCTTCAGGATGAAATGCGCGAGGATGGCGACGAAGAACGGCTGACAGCCCACGATCATCGAGGCGATGGAGCCGTCGGTGAGTTTCATGCCTGTGTAATATGAGCCGTAAAGTATTGATATAGAGAATATTGCTACCTTGAACATGATACCGAAGTTGTCGATGAACTGCCGGAAATAATGCTTCCCGACTTTCGCCCAGGGCATCATGAAAATGCCGGCCAATACAAAGGTGTAGCCCGCGAATTGCAGCGGCGCGTCCATATACTGAAGGCCTGTCTTCGTCGGGACGAAACTCGAACCCCACAGCAGGCATGTTAATATCGCCAGAAACGGCGTCGATTTTAAGATGTTCTTCATAACGGGCGGCAAAAATAGTCTATTTTTCGTTATGATGCGGAAAATATAAATGAAAACATGAGAGGCGACATTGTCTTTTTGATATAAAATTTTGAAAATGAAAGGAGTTGTCAAAAAATTTTTAATAATTTTTTCACAAAAATTTAATAAAAACTTTTAAGAAAAAAAAAGCCCGCACGTTCAGTTTTTATGTATAATTTTGTCGCCGAAAAAAAAGAACGTCATGCAGCTGCAGAAAATTGAGAATCCTAAGCTTGAGCTGGTCGATAGGTTTGTCCGTTACACGAACATGAACATCTTCCTCACGGGGAAGGCGGGGACGGGCAAGACAACGTTTCTGCGTAACCTCGTGAAAGACACGTACAAACGTCATGTCATCGTGGCGCCGACGGGCGTGGCGGCCATCAACGCCGGCGGGGTGACGATACACTCGTTCTTCCAGCTGCCGTTCGGTCCGCAGCTGCCTGAAGGCGCCGATGTCAGGTTTGAGTCCGGCAACGACCTCCAGACGCGCTCGCAGTCAGCACGTTATCAGAAGATCAGCGGGGAGAAGCTGAAGATAATCCGCTCGCTCGACCTGCTCATCATCGACGAGATCTCGATGGTGCGTGCCGACCTTCTTGACGCTGTCGATGCCGTCTTGAGGCGCGTGCGGCGCAACAACAAGCCGTTCGGCGGCGTGCAGGTCCTGATGATAGGCGACATCCACCAACTCGCACCCGTCGCCAAGCCGGAGGAGTGGGAACTGCTCGAACCTTATTATAAATCGGTGTATTTCTTTGACAGTCACGTGCTTCAGAATATCCCGTACTACTGCATCGAACTCGAACACATCTATCGTCAGGCCGATGCCGAGTTTATCAGCATCTTGAATAAAGTGCGCAACAACTGCCTTGACAATGAAAGCCTTGCGGTCCTAAACAGTCATTATAAACCTGATTTCGAGCCTGATGAGAAAGACGGCTTCATCACATTGATGACACATAACCGTCAGGTTGATGAGATAAACGAAAGCAAACTCAATGCCTTGAAAACCAAGACTTTGACTTTCACTGCCAAGGTGACTGGGACGTTTCCGGAACTTGCATATCCTACAAAGGTCGAGCTTGAGCTGAAAGTCGGGGCGCAGGTGATGTTCGTGAAAAACGACCCGTCGCGCGAACACCTTTATTATAATGGCAAGATCGGGAAGGTGGTGAGCTACGACAAAGACGACGGACTTTTCGTGAAATGTGACGACCAAGTCATTAAGGTTGAGCCGGTTACGTGGCAGAACTTTGAATATAACATCAACAAGGACACAAAAGAAATCGAGGAGAAAGAGATAGGCAGCTTCACGCAGATTCCGCTGAAGACGGCCTGGGCGATAACGATTCACAAAAGTCAGGGCCTCACTTTCAAGAACGTAATCCTCGATGCGAGCCTCGCCTTCGCACACGGACAGGTTTATGTCGCATTGAGCCGCTGCACCTCCCTCGACGGATTGGTGCTGAAAAAGAAACTCTCGCAAAACGGTCTTTTCAACGACTTGAAAATCAATCAGTTCACCGATGCAATTCCGTCGATGGAACCTAATGAAGAACAGTTTGAATACAACAAGACTCAGTATGAGGCAGAGATGCTCTTCGAGCTTTTCAATTTCCACGACGTTGAGGCGGACCTGAACAAGATAAATTCTGTCGTCTCGATGCACAAAGGCAGTTTCGAGTCGGTAATATCGAAGGAACTGCCCGATGTCTGGAAGATTTTCCATCAGAATGTTGTCGAAGTCGGCGATAAGTTTCAGGTTCAGATGACGAGGATTTTACAGGATAGCTATAACATTGTCAATAATTTACAACTTCAAGAACGAATCCGCAAAGGCTGTGCGTATTTTCTTTCCAATCTCCCGACGGTTGAGAATGTGCTTGAGATGCCGTTTCAGACCGACAACGCCGATGTCAACAAAAACGTCAAAGACGCGCTCGATTCGTTGAAAGGAAACATTATGGTGAAACGCGCGTGTCTTGAGGCTTGCGCTGATGGTTTCGAGATGAAGACGTATCTTGAGGTTAAGAATAAGAAAGTCGTTGAGGCTGAAGAACTTGAAAAGAAATCTTCCTTAAGTTTGAAACGCCGTCAGTTCTACGGCAGCGACCTGAAATTATACAACGCCTTGGTGAAATGGCGCGAAGATGTCGCCTTCGGGCTTGAGATACCTGAGTCAAGGGTCATCCCGACGACGACACTGCAAGCTATCGTTGAGAAAAAACCTCTGACAGTCAAAGACTTGAAGGCACTTTCAAAAGTCGGCTCAACAAGAATCCAGCGGTTCGGCTCGGACATCTTGAACATCGTCCTCGAACACCAAGGAATGAGCAAGATGGACTTCGACGACGAGGAGTCGAAGATCGAACTTGACCTGAAAGACACCGTCCTCGTCACGAAAGGTCTTATGGATGAAGGACTTACGCTTGAGGAGATAGCCGACCGCCGTGGCATGGTGCTGTCAACGATTCAAGGTCATGTGGCGGAGATGATATTGAAAGGCTACGCTTCCGCCAAGGATTTCATGACGGCGGAGCATTACGACACGATTGTGGAATATTTCACCGAGACGCAGGACGCGGCGTTGGGCGCGGCGCGTGACGTGCTCGGCGACGACTACACCTTCGGGGAACTGAAGATGGTTCTGAATGAAATGAAACGACTGGGAGATTTTAAATAAATCAGCGAGAAATAAATATTCTTATGAAGAAACTTGTGATTTTATCCGGTGCCGGAATCAGCGCCGAGAGCGGGATAAGCACCTTCAGGGACGCCGGCGGGCTATGGGACAAATACCCTGTAATGCAGGTCGCCTCAATTGAAGGCTATGAGGCTGACCCTGAATTGGTTATCAACTTTTATAACGAGAGGAGGAAACAGCTTCTTGATGTGAAGCCTAATCAGGGACACGTGCTTTGCGCCGAGCTTGAGAAGTATTTCGATGTCACTGTCGTGACGCAGAATGTCGATAACCTGCACGAGCGTGCCGGGAGCCATAACATCATACATCTCCACGGCGAGCTGACGAAGGTGTGTTCGAGCTATAACCCGAACAACCCGAAGTATATCAAGGAGTTGAGGCCCGAGGAGTTTGAGGTGAAGATGGGCGACAAGGCTGGCGACGGCAGTCAGCTCAGACCTTTCATCGTGTGGTTCGGCGAGGATGTTCCGAGAATTGCAGACGCTGCGTATGAAGCGGAGAAGGCCGACATCTTCGTCATCATCGGCACGTCGATGAACGTCTATCCGGCGGCCGGGCTGCTGAACTACGTCCCGTACAACGCCGAGGTCTATCTCATTGACCCGAAAGATGTTTACATCGACACCGAGCGAAAGATCACACACATCAAGAAAGGTGCCTCGGAAGGCATGAAGGAGCTGATGAGACTGATTGCTGAAGGTTGAGTTGGGGCTTTGCAACAAGCCTCATGTTCCGTTCCAAGCACTTGTCCTGACATCATGCGTAAGATGGAAGACAGACACAAAAAAACGGCAACCGTTGATTATCAACTGATTGCCGTTTTTTCTTGTGGAGCATAGGAGAATCGAACTCCTGACCTTTTGAATGCCATTCAAACGCTCTACCAACTGAGCTAATACCCCGTTAGAAATTCGCCGCAAAATTACACTTTATTTCAATATGCGCAACAATTTTTTTAAAATTTTCTTTTAACTCTCATCTTCAATCTTTAATCTCTAACCTCTTCCTTCTGCGATGTGACTGATTGTCATCCGTTTCCACCTTTTTCTCGGGTATTCGGAAGATGTCGTACCTGTCTCTCGGCCTGAAGTCTTCCAGCCATTCAAAGCCGCGCAGTATCTCCTGCCCGGGCTTCATCTTCTCCTTCGGATAAAGCGTCTCGTCGTTTTTCTTGAAATATTTTATCCTGACAATCTGATTGTCTTCGATCTTTATGTCCATCGACGGACTTTGCGAGAAGTTGACGCCAATCAGCGTCCCGTCCTCCTCACGGAGCCAATAAGCGGTCTCGGCGTTGCCTTCGTTGTAAACATGGTCGAGTTCGTTTTCCCTGAAATAGGCCGTGAGCTGCTTGCCTTTTATCTGGTTGTAGCCTTCAATCGTGTCTTTTTGGATGATGAAGCCGTTGGGATGTAGCAGCACGCTGTCGATCTCGTTGTTGGCAATCACTATGTTTATCGAGTCGCCTTTCAGCTGGCTGTTGTCTGACCAGATGACTGGTATTCCGCGCATCTTTGCAGTCGAGTCGGAGACGGTGTATCGCAGCGTGTCGCATTTGCCCTGAAGGTCACTGCGGAAAAACCGTACATTGCTGTAAGCCAATATCTTATCTATTTTTTCCGTGACGGTATCCATGAAGACGAACAGTGTGTCGGAATGCAGGAACAGCGTGTCGTTTTTCTCCCAATAAAGCGCCTGGACCTTTTCGGTGACAAAGCCTTTGCCGAGCCTCTTCCACATCTCGGCGTAATCGCCAAACACCATTGCGTTGTTTGTGGTGTCGGTCATCACCACGTTGCCCATCGCCTTCGCGAAATCGACAGACGTATTGTAATACATTGTGTCTGAAGATATTGAGTGTTCTTCGCTTGTCAAGACGGCGCCTTTGTCGAGATAAGCAATGTCGTTCATTCCATCGTACCATCCATGTTTTCCGACGAGTTCATATTCATCGTTGATAATGCGCGTCGGGCCGAAGAAAGTCATTTTCTCATTTGGGATGTCATAGACGAGCGAGTCGGTGAACATCTTATACTTTGGCGTTGTCACGACGACGTTCTTGCGGAAATAGGCGTGTTCGATGTCATCGCGGTAATAGCCTTTCTTGCTTTTCAGGTGCTTGTCGTTGCGGTCGATGGTGCCGCGGTTTGGGTATGTGGCGAGGTGCTTGTCGCGGTTGTAGGTCATGTAATTGGTTTTCAGCACTGTGGAGTCGTCCTTCAAAATCACATGCTCGAAAAGTTCCGCCAGTCTTGTCTCGCCGAGGTATTTGCAGCTGTCGCAGAAGATGTCGGTGCTGTCGTTTACCTCGATGTGGACGCGGCTGTAACCCTTGAAAAGCTGCGCCTTGTCGTTGAAGTGTGCGCTGTCGCTGAAGAAATATGTCGAATCGTGGCGCATCCTGACATCACCGATGAGCCTGTCGGCGTCGTCGCCATACGAGTCGTCGTACAGACTCATATCGGCGTGAAGGATGTGAATACGCGCCTTGTTGTTCTGCTGCGCGTTGATGTTGAGGCAGAAAAGGCAGATGACCGCCGCGATTGTTATTCTGAAAATTTTCATTCTGCAAAAATACGCATTTTAGTTTAAAGGAATGGTGTTGAAAAAAATTTTGAGTTTGAAAATTAATATAGCAAACCAAAAGACCATAAAGGGATTATGTTTCCGGCAGCATATTCAATATCATCACGTACAACAAAACCGTTATCAACATCTTGAATTTGTTTTTTGCCTTTTTTCTTGCCACCGACCTCAAATGTGTATCCGCCTATGCGGAAATCGCTTTCGCGAGACGAAATGACATCATGTCTCACTCGTGTCTGATTATAAAAGAATGTTTCACGTACGTTGCCGATGTCAATTTTTTCACCAACCAAGGCATATTGCAGATTTGTGTTGTCGAGATATAATTTTTCCACTTTGCCAAGTCCGCGCATGCCACCAGTGCTATCGCGAAGTTGTCCTATCATCCCCGCCTGTTCCATGTAAAGAAGGTAGTTTGGAATGTCGTTTCGGCTTACGTGAATCTCACTGGCCAATCCGTTAGCCTCCGGCTTATATGGTGCATTCTGTGCGATGATGTTTAACATCTGCCTTAATTTCCGACCGGTTGCAAGAGTGATTCTGGCGTATTGTGGGATGTCAACTTCCATTGTCTGGCGGATTACTTGCTCCAATCTGGTGTAAAATGCACCTTCTTTTGAAAAAGGATAGTAGCCATCTTTAAGATATTGCCGGAAAAAAGGTAAAGGATGTTTAATCTCACCGAGATTCGCTTTGCCAGAAAGTACATCTTCAAATGAAAAGACAGGCACCTCTATGTCGCATGTCAATAGTATATACTCACGGAACGACATTCCATACATATATGTCATAACCATCCTTCGGCTCAAGTCAGTCTCGCCTTTAAGTAGGTCAAGAACAGAAGAACCAGTTATGAATGTCTTCAAATCAGGATGCGTGTCGTAAATTTGCTTTATCTCCCGACTCCAGCCATCATATTTGTGAATCTCATCAATATATAGATGTTCGCCGCCATCTTTCACAAAATCATCAGCCAACTGAATTAGGGAATGGGTCATGAAGTAACTATGGTCAGCCGAAACGTACAACGATTTTTCATTTGGAGTAAGCAGAATGTGCTGTAAAACCAACGTGCTTTTACCCACACCACGAGGCCCACTCAAGCATACGAGACGGAGATTCCAATCTATTTCGTCATAATTGTATCGCTTGAATTTCAAAGAAACAAGACTCATCTGTTCCTTCATGTATTGTATTAATGTGGCGTCTGTCATACTATATATTTTTTATTTGCACCTTGTAAAGTGCATAAAAACATAACTTTGTGCATCTTGCATGGTGCAAAATTATAAAAAATAATGATATGAGTAAATGTATCAGGAAAAGATTTGTTATGGAACTCATTAATTCAAAAAGTTTGAGGTGACCGGAAACTGAATTCCTAATCACCTCAAACTCCTGATCACCTTAAATTCCTATTCGTACATCTTGGCTTCGACTTCGCCGTCGAGGACCATGACGCCGTTCATCGCGAGGGCCGCCATCTCGTCTTCGCCGGGATAGACGAACACCGGCGCGATCTTGTGGAGGTGGTCGTTGAGGATCGAGCAGAAGAGCTTGTCGTAGGCCATGCCGCCTGTGACGAAGATGCCGTCAACGTCCATCGAGAACGCCGATGCCGCGAGGCCGCCGACTTCCTTGGCGATCTGGTAAGCCATTGCGCGATATACTTTCTCCCATTCCTTGTTGCCGGCACGGACTTCCTTCTCCACGGTGAGGGCGTCGTTGGTGCCGAGGTAGGCGACGAAGCCGCCTTGCCCCTTGAGCATCAGGTCGATGTCCTTCTTGGTGTATTTGCCGCTGAAGCAGGCGTTCATCAACGGGCCCGACGGGAGGACGCCGGAGCGTTCCGGTGTGAACGGGCCGTCGCCGTTCAGGGCGTTGTTGACGTCAACGACACGGCCTTTCTTGTGCGCCGCCACGGAGATGCCGCCGCCGAGGTGGATGCCGATGAGGTTGAGGTCTTCGTATTTCCTGTTCACCGCCTTGGCGTGTGTGCGGGCGATGATCTTCTGGTTCAAGGCGTGGAATATCGACTTGCGCGGGAACAGCGGATGTCCTGAATAACGCGCCACGTCGTCCATCTCGTCAACGACGACCGGGTCGGCGATGTAAGCCTTCACGCCGAACTCCTTGGCGATGCTGTTGGCGATGAGGCCGCCGAGGTTGCAGGCGTGCTCGCCGTTGGCCGCCTCGTTGAGGTCGCGGATCATGGCGGCGTTCACCTCATAGACACCTGACGTCAACGGGTGGAGGAGACCGCCGCGGCCGACGACAGCCGTGAGGCCTGTGAGGTCGATGCCCTCAGCCTTGAGCTCGCTCATAATCACATCCTTGCGGAACTCAAACTGGTCGGCGATCTTCTCAAACTTCGAGACTTCCTCCGTCGGGTGCTTGATGTTTTTCTTGAAAACCTGTTCTTTGTCGTGGAACACAGCAATCTTTGTCGATGTTGAACCTGGATTGATAATCAATAATTTGTACATTTCAATTTTGTTTTAGAGGTTGATAATTATTTTGCTAACATTGCCGCGAGTGCGATTGAATAGAGTTTTGTCTTGGCTGTGTCGCCGCGTGATGAGAGGACGCAAGGCACCTTGGCGCCCATGACGCACGAACCCATCTCGGAGTGGTCGAACTTGGTGCAGCATTTGTAGAACACGTTGGCGCTCTCGATGTTCGGGAAGAGGAGGCAGTCGGCGTCGCCGGCCACAGGACTCTTGAACCCCTTGATTGCCACGGCTTCTGCGTCGATGGCGAGGTCTAATGAGATAGGGCCGTCAACCAATGCGCCCTTAATCTGGCCGCGGTCGGCCATTTTCGCGATGAGTGCCGCCTCGACGCAGGCCGGCATACCGTAGCTCATCTGCTCCGTGGCGGCGATGACCGCGATCTTCGGGCAGGCGATGCCGAGAGCCTTGGCTGTCGTCTGGAGGTTCTTCAGGATGGTCTGTTTCTGCTTGAAGTCAGGTGCCGGCATGATGGCCGCGTCGCTGACGAACAGCAGCTTGTGGTAGTTCGGGTTCTCGATGACCGCCATGTGTGCGAGTGTCACGTTCGGCGGGCAGAGGCCGCGTTCTTTGTTCAAGATGGCGCGCATGTACTTGTCGGTGGGGAGAAGGCCTTTCATGAGGATGTCGCCCTCGCCGCGGTTGATGATGTCGCATGCCATCGCAGCCGCCTTCACGTCGTCAGTCTCCTGAACGATGGTGAACTTGTTGATGTCGATGTTCTCCGCCTTGCAGACAGCCTCGATGGTGGCGCGGTCGCCGACCAATGTGGCGTCAATCAGGCCGTGGTCGATGGCGTCGCTGACGGCGCAGATCGTGTGGTCATCGTTGGCGTAAGCCGCAACTAAACGTTTCTTCGGACGGCTCTTCAGCACGTCAAACATCTGTTCGAGTTTTGTAATTTCCATTTTTCTATATTTTTTATGTTAATAAATTAGATTTCAATTTTAATAGACGCATTGAAATGTTTAATGTGTTTAATAGACGCATTGAAATGCGTCTCTACTAACAGCCTATGTATCTTGATATTACGAGTTTCAGGATCTCGCTTGTGCCTTCGCCGATCTGGAGGATGCGTTGGTCGCGGTAGAAACGCTCCATGTCGAAATCCTTGAGCAGTCCGTGGCCTCCCATCACCTGGACGGCCTTGTCGCAGACCTCCGCGGCGACCATCGAGCAGTAGAGCTTCGCCATCGCCGCTTCTTTCCCGAAAGGAAGATGTGCGTCTTTCATGCGGCAGGCCTTGTAGAGCAGTCCGCGTGCCGCCTCGATCTTCGTTGCCATCTCCGCGAGCATGAAGCTGACGGCCTGGAACTTGCATATCGGCTTGCCGAACTGCACGCGTCTCTTTGAGTAATCCAACGCCATCTCGTATGCGCCCTGTGCGCAGCCGAGACCCATCGCTCCGATGGAGAGGCGTCCGCCGTCTAACGTCGCGAGCATGATGTGCGAGCCTTGCCCGGGCTTCCCGAGGATGTTGTCGTCGGAAAGACGCACGTCGTTGAACTTCAGCTCGCCTGTGTTGGAGGCGCGCCACATCATCTTGCGGTCCATGGGGCGTTGCGTGAAGCCCGGCGTGTCGTTCTCAATCAGGAAGGCGGTGAACTCCGGTTTGCCGTCGCTCTCGCCGCTGACAACCTGAATGGTGCTTCCGAGTGTCATCGGGGTGGCGCTGTTGGTGATGAAGATCTTCGAGCCGTTGACAACCCACTGGCCGTCAACGAGTTTCGCCGTCGATTTCGTTCCGCGCGAGTCGCAGCCCGCCGTCTCCTCGGTGAGGCCGAAGCCCCAGAGACGGTCCTTGCACAGGCGCGGCAGGTATTTCTCCTTCTGTTCCTTGGTTCCGTATTCCTTTATCGGGCCGATGCCCAAGGAGTTGTCGGCAGCTATCGTCGCCGCCGTCGAGCCGTCGATGCGGGCAAGCTCCTCGACGGCTATTATATAAGATAAGGTGTCGAGTTCCCGGCCGCCGTATTCTTTCGGGACGCAGATGCCGAGAAGCCCGGCGTCTGCCATCTTCATCGTCAGCTCCACGTCGAACTTCTCGTGTTCGTCGTTGAACGCCGCCACCGGTTTCACCTCTCTCTCGGCGAAGTCGCGCACCTTGGCACGAAACTCAATCTGTTTCTCGTTAAGTCCGAAATTCATATACTTAATTCTATTAAAACTTTCTTTTTGTCAACTTTGTCGCCAACTTTCACGTTGACTTTCAACACTTTGCCATCGCATTTCGCCACGATGTCGGAGAACATCTTCATGGCCACGGTGACGCAAAGCACGTCGCCGCGCCGCACGGTGTCGCCTTCCTTCACGCATATCTTCTCGATGTTACAGGGCATCGGCGCGTAATATTTCAGGTCTTCGTCGCCGAACTCCTCCTGCGAGTACTCGCGCATGTCGTTGAGCTGGTCGCCGCGATGGCAGATGAAGTCGAGTCCGCGGAAATGCACGCAGAACTCGTGACTCGGTGTCTGCGACACGAAGACCGCCTCCGTGCGTCCGTTGATGATGACCTTGCGGACCTCGCCGTCGTTCTGTGTGAGCATGACGGAATATTCAATTCCGTTTATCGTGCATTGTAATGTCTTGTGCGTCAATGATTTTATCGAGACGTTGCATTTCGTGTCTTCAACAAATACGTTCAGCGACATCTGGAAACGCCAGTAGCCGATGGCATTCCAGACGTTGTCGATGTCTCTGTTTTCCAGATAGTTCTTGTTGAAGTCGTAGAACAGGAACATCGCGGCGACGTCTTCTCTCTTGACGTTTTCGCGTGTGCGGTGCATCGCCTCCGTCAGCTCCTGCTGATGTTTCTCACAATATGAAGTGTCGATTTTATTATCTATGAAATCCTGATTGTCAATGATGCTTTGAAGATAAGGCACGTTGGTCTTCTCGGTCTGTATGATGATTTCGCGCAGTGCCTTGCGCATGATTTCCGTCGCGTCGGAGCGTCGTTTGCCGGAGCATACCACTTTCGCTATCATCGGGTCGTAGTTCGGCGAGATGGTGCACGGGCCGTCGATGCTGCTGTCGATACGCAGTCCGCGCATCTGTGGCTCGTGGTAGAGCGTCACGTCGCCGGGTGCCGGAAGGAACTGGTTTTCAGGGTCTTCGGCATATATGCGGCATTCGATGGCGTGGCCGTTGTCTTGTATCATGTCCTGTGTCCAGCCCATCTCCTTGCCGCGTGCTATGCGTATCTGCTCCTCGACGATGTCAAGGCCGGTGCGTTGCTCCGTGACGGGATGTTCCACCTGTATCCGCGTGTTCATCTCGAGGAAATAGAAGTTCATGTCGTTATCGACGAGGAACTCCACGGTGCCGGCGTTCTTGTAACAGACATGTCTGCAAAGGCTTACGGCGGTGTCGCAGATCTCCTTGCGTTTTTCCGGAGTCAGTGTCGGCGAGGGCGACTCCTCGATGATTTTCTGGTAGCGTCGTTGCACGGAGCATTCGCGTTCGTGCAAGTGGATGACGTTCCCGAAATGGTCGGCGAGCACCTGCACCTCGATGTGGCGTGGGTTCTCGATGTATTGTTCGACGAAGACCTCGCCGTTTCCGAAGAACTGTGCCGCCTGGCTTGAGGCTGTTTCGAGGGCTGGCCTGAGTGCAGCGGCGTCTCTGACGATGTGCATGCCTTTCCCGCCGCCGCCGGCAGCTGCTTTTATCAGGACAGGGTAGGGTAGTGTATCAGCTTTATTTACAATGTCTTCGATGTCTCCGGTCAGGCCGAATGTGACGGGGATGCCGTGCTCGATGGCGAACCGGCGTGCCTCGACCTTGTTGCCCATGAGGCGCATCGTCGTGGCGTCGGGGCCGATGAAGATGATGTTGTTTTCGGCGCATGCCTCGGCGAGTTCAGGGCTTTCCGACAGGAAGCCGTAGCCCGGGTGTATGGCGTCGGCGCCGGTGTCGAGCGCGGTGTCGATGATTTTCTGGATATTGAGATATGTGTCGCGTGCCTGACCGTCGCCGAGTGGACGCGTCTCATCGGCCATACGGCAGTAGAGAGCGTCGGTGTCGTTGTCGGCATAGATGGCGACAGAGCTGATACTCAACTTCTTAAGTGTCCTTATTATGCGAACGGCAATCTCGCCGCGGGCGGCGACAAGCACCTTATGTATCTTCCTTGATGGCATAACTGTATAAATCGTTGCAAAAGTACAACTATTTTGTCAGATAAAAAAGGCAAAAAAACAAAAATATGGTCGCGTGAGCCATATTTTTTCGCAATCTGAAATACCGACGGAAGAATGCATTGAAATTTAAGACATCCCGACACTAATCATCTTACCATGTTTATTTTTCACATTGACACGCGTTCCATTCGTCATGACATCAACAATGGTGTTGTCGTCAAGTGTGCTGATATCGACATTTTGTGAGATGAGGTTTTCGACAAACGATGGGTTGGCTTCAATCAGCCGTGTCCTCAACGTGGGCTGTTGTTCCGCAATCTGTGGGAAGGCGGAAAACAGTTCCAGGGCGGCGACGGTCTCCTCGACAAGTCTGCCTTTTATGAAGTTTTTTGTGCCTGATTCATCAACCACCTCGCCTAATCCTTGCATCAGCAACTTTGGACTCGTTTCCCTGACACGTTCAGCACACCAGGCCGAATAGTCAGCCGCCGACTTCCCTGTACGGCTCCTTACTATATGTTCGTTGATGTCGGCGTGTTTTTGCAAGAAGAACCAGACGTCAAAGACATCACGTGGTGAGAGTCTCTCTCCCATGGCACACAATTTATGAGCGAACATGTCAGGCAGCGTCATCACGCGGATGTCGGTTCCAGCGAGATTGCGCATCTCATAATGGTTGTCGTAGGTGCGTTTGGAAATCTCCACCTTAAGCATCCTTTCTCCTTTGCCATAGTTCAATACAAGCACAGGGCCGAACAGTTTCCTCGCCTCGTCGTCTATTGTTCCGAACTTAGTAAGTATCGCTCTCACTTTATTGTAAACAAGTTCCTCCTTAGATGACTCAAGCAGGTTGAAGTCAAGGTCGGTGGAGAATCGAGTCAGTCCGTGGAAGAACATCAATGATGTTCCACCTTTGAAAGCCAAAATGTTACACAAGTCCCTGTCTTTGAAAATCATTCCGAGAATCTGAGCCATGTATAGTTTGTGCTTCTGCTTATTCATGATGGTCATGCTTTGAGGTTTAACAATTCGGTCACCCGAGCCACCAAAACCCGCGAGTCATATAGCGGCAGAAATTCTTTTATCCGTGATTTGTCGAGAGGATTCAGGTTGTCGAAATAACAGTTGCCAGAACTCAGATAGACCATGTCGAGGAACGCCCTCTCTGGGGTCGCCATGCAGATGTTGTCATTCTGAATCATCCCCTCCATCCCAATCCACAACTCCGGCCTGATGATGCGGTAGCGGTATGTCTTTCCATCAATATCCACTGCTCTGTTCAGATAGCTCACGCAAGTGACGGCCTCGTCAAACTGGAAAATGACACCAGCCCGCTGCAAGACATATTCCAAGGATATGTATGCCGGACGGAACAGACTGCAAGCCATCTCCTTCTCATCATACGCTGACTTTGTGTATATGCCCTTGCGGGGATTGAATATCTTGCCGGCCTTTGAATAATAGTGCAGTGACTTTGTCAGCCTCGAACCGTCTTCACACCCTGTCATCATCCTCATTGTCTGGATGGTGAAGACTGTCCGAGTGCTACTCAAAATGGTTTCCAATATGTTATTTTGAGAACTCATAATATGAATTATTCGTATTTTCAGTTTGCAAAATTATAAATAATTATTTATTCCTCCAAAAATTTCCGCCATATTTTTTCGCAATCTGAAATACCGACAGAAGAACGCCGTGTTTTTCTCAACGACAGGCTTCTTCTCATGACCGCCACCTCCGCCGAATCCCGGCATCGGGGCTGACTATGCTATCCATCCGTACCCCTGCACACTCATATCCATAAAGTGGTTGAGCAGCAGGTCTGTCTTTGCATTGAATGAGTCTGTATCGTATGAGTTAGGCAAGTCCTTGTCAAGTTCAGCACTGATGGCATCCCTCACAAGAGCCTTGGTCTTGGAATGGATACGTTAATGCACGAAGACGATAATAGCTGAAGAGTCGGTTTCTATTAGATATAGACAGAGGATTTTTCTGTAATGACACAGGTGGAATTATTGCTGTTACATTAAAAAAAATTGTATTTTTGCAAGGTCAAAAAGTAAAAAATATGACTGCGCAGGATGTCATCGAACAGATTCGTCATTTGGCCAATGAGGTTGTCCCTCAGTATGGTCATGTCATCTTGTACGGGTCGCGGGCTCGCGGCGATGCAAGAGAGGACAGCGATTGGGATTTGCTGATACTCTTGGACAAACCCACGATAGAGCAGCGAGATTATGATGAGATTGTGTATCCGCTTACGGCATTGGGATGGGATTTGGAGGAAATGATAATCCCTGTGATATATACCCAAAAGGAGTGGAGAAAGAGTCGTTTCACACCATTTTATAAAAATGTAAAACGGGAAGGAGTGCCTTTACGATGAGTCTAAACGAAGAAGAACGTGCCATATTGGTGGCACGAGAATATGAAAAAGCCCAGCAGTTTTGTAAGGAGGCATAGGCAATGCGGAATTAGGATTTTGGAATGTGGTCGCCAACAGATTGTATTATGCACTGTTCCATGCGGTATCTGCCATGCTCATAAAAGATCATCACCAAGTTGGGACGCACAAAGGTGTCGTGGCTTTGTATGGTCAGCATTATGTCAAAACAGGGATTATGACACAGGCGGAAGGTCGTATATGTTCTCAACTGCAATCGATGAGAGAAAAAGCCGACTACAACTGTGTCTTTGAAACGGCAAGAGAGGAAATAGAGCCGATGATAGTCCCAACAAAGCAACTGATTGATAAAGTGGGCGTATTGATTGGCCAGCAATAACATTTGAGGCTTCAAGTCGTTGATGCCGAATGTTTGAAAGATTGATGTTTGTTTACGCGAGCGCCAAAGCCTGAAAACGGGCAAAAAGGATTTATAGCCCATTGTCTTGTTAAACGCGTGTGTGGCAGTCTAAAGACTGCAGATGCCGCCGGACTTGCGGGCTGCCAGGAAGGCAGTATTTCAATAATAGGGTGCGCGGCACGCGTGACCGGGAAAAAAATCTCTCGCCGTATCAAAAATTGTTGTACTTTTGCCGCTTGTATGAAAAAAGTACTCGTGAAATACCGCACACAGTGGCTTTCGGCGCATAAGACCGCGCCGTCGGGCTTTAGTATTACCCCCCCCTCAGTCGTGTAAACAGCACACAATCAATACGTTATATTTTTCCGGGACATAGAGGCGCACCGTCAGTCAGTGACTGTCGGCTTTCTGCGTTTCCATGCGCTGGCATCTGAAACACCTGAATACCTGAAAACAATTGAATATAATAACCAACTAACAGAAAGGAGGAAAACTGGATGAAGATCAAGATGAAATCCAAAAAGATTAGGGGCGTGATGTCGGCTGCGGCTTTGCTGCTCGCGCTGTCTGCCCAGCCGGCGGCCTTCGGGCAGTCGGACGGTTTCTTCAACAACGCTGACGGCGTGCGCAACAGCGGCAACGTCAGCTGGAACGACATCAACAGCTTCGGCAACGGCGTGAGCTGGAACGGC
>CALBNV010000078.1 GCA_937896895.1 uncultured Bacteroidales bacterium
AAGAAAACTCACGCGGCCGCGCCGACATGATTGTTGAGACGGACGACTACGTTTACATCTTTGAATTTAAACTTGACGGCACAGCTGCCGAAGCGTTGAAGCAGATTGACGATAAAGGCTATGCCGAGCCTTACGCGGCGGATTCGAGGAAGCTGTTCAAGATAGGAGTCGGGTTTTCGAGCGAGAGTAAGAACATCGACGAGTGGGAGGTGGTTTGAGTTTGAAGTTTTGAGAGTGGAGAGTGGAGTTTTTTTAGTGTGAAGTTTGAAGTTTGGAGAGTGGAGAGTGGAGTTGGCGGGCGCATCAAAAAAACTCCACTCTCAAAATTTCACTCTCCACTCTCCTCACTCCAAATTTTATATATCAAGCTGACAAGCTCATCTGCCTCCGCCATGAACGCCACGCCGTCGGTCTCCCATTCGGGGTACGCCGTCGCCTCCTGACCCTTCAGTCTGTCCATGTCTTCAAGGTACTTCGCCGACTTCTGCTCAAGCTGTATGAACATCGGCTTCATCTTGTGGCAGACAGCCTGCGCCTTCGCGAAGTCATGCTCGGTGATGGCCTCATTCAGAACTACGAGGTTGTCGGCGGTCGATTCGACAAACGCATGCAGGATGCCCGTGATGGTGTCGTCATCGTTGTCGAACATCGCGCATAACGCCGGGAAATGTGATGAATACACACTCGGTAACGATTCCTCTTCAACCCAATCGCTATTCAGTAGCTTTGCCAAGTCCTTGATCATAAACGGTTTCTTGATGCATCCGTCGAAACCGTCGGCCTGTGCCGACTTCATGTCGTATTCATCGCGGGCTGTCATTATCACCACTCTCATTTCCGTGTTCTTTCCTTTGACGGAATGCAGCACGTCGAGACCGGTGAATGTCCCCATCTCGCGGTCGGTGATGACGATGTCGAAACTCTCAAGGATGTCAAGGTACTTGCTGAACTCCAACGACGAACGGCAGATGTCGGACTTATGCCCCAGCTTGGCGAGCATCGAACATATCACTGTGAGCAGGGTGTTATCGTCATCGACAAGCAGGATGTTGAGTGACTTGCTTGATTTAACAGGTTGTTTCTCAATAACTTGATTCTCTTTGTTATCTTTGTCTCCGATGATTTTCGCCGGAATTCTGATTTCGATTTCGGTGCCTTTGTCGAGTTCCGACTGCACTTTGATGTCGCCGCCGAGAATGTCAAGGAGGCCTTTCACCACATAAAGTCCGAAGCCGTTGCCCTCAGCGATGCCGTTGTTGTTTTCGGCGCGGCTGAAAGGCTTGAACATGTCGTTCAGCTTGCTTTCCGGGATACCGATGCCGCTGTCTCTGACGTTGAAGATGATGCTGCTGCCGTCGTTTCTGACACCGAAATGCACCTCTCCTTCGATGGTGTATTTCAAGGCGTTGGAGATGATATTGCCGACTATCTGTTTGATTTTCAGTTTGTCGGAGCTTACGAAAAGATGTGTCGGAAGTTCTTTGTGATAAACGAAACGCAGCTGTTTGTTCTCGGCTATCGGTGAGAACATGGCACGGAGCTGGTCGCACAGCTCGCTGATGTCGAAGTCGGAGCGGACGTAATACTGGCGTCCCTGGTCGAGGCTCGAGAACTCAAGGAGGTTCGACAGGAGCGAGAGGATGTGTTCTGATGAATATTTCATTGAATTGAGCCTCATAACATCTTGAGGCTGAAGCGGTTCGGTCTTCATAAGGTCGATATATCCGATTATCGACGACAGCGGTGTCTTGATGTCGTGGGAGACCGAAAGCAGCAGTTTGTGACGGCTCTCCATGATTTCGGCGGTTCGCTGCATGGCCTCTTCGCGTTCTCTTCTCGCCTTGGCGACTTTTTTCATGTCATGGAAAATCAACGTGATGAAAAGCAGGATGCAAGCCATTGCCACAGTGCCGCTGTAGATGGAATAATCCAAATTCCTTTTTATCAGCACCTCGCTCTTCCGTATCTCCGTCATGACGCTGCTGAGCGTCTGCTTGTGAAGCGTCAGGAGCAACACCGAGATCTCCTCAGAGATTCTCTGGTCGGCCTTGATCAGATTTTGGTATCTGTCCTCAACGGCTTTGATGTTTTTGAGATATTCCGCACGGCCTTTCTCGCTGTATAGCTGTATGTCGCGCTTCAGACTCATTGTGTCTGCCGAAACTTCGTCTATCGTGTCGAACGTCATGTTTGTCACCATGATGACGCTGTCGATGGCGTTGTCGGACGAGAACAGTCGCTCGAAAAAACCCTTTTTGCGGGCCTTGCGCACGATGGTGTCTTGCGTGGTGGTCACGATAACCTGCTGTCTCCTTTCGGACTTGTAATTGATGATGATGTCATACAATTCATCGTATGGGTTGAAATCGTTGTATTGTTTTGATATGTTGCTTATAATCAGTTTCTTGCGGTCGAGAAGCGTGACGATATCGTCGAGGATGACCTTGTTTGTGGTGTCGTTTCCCGAATAAAAAACGATGGAGTCGTTGACGGCTTTTATGGAGTCCAACTTGTTTTTGTAAAGCGAAAACTGTTTTTTGTTACCCGAAAAAGTGTAAAGCTGTGCGTACGACTGAACTTCGTTCACTGTGATTATCAGGTCGTTGGTCAGGTTAAGGATTTTCTCGTTCCGTTTTATGTTAAGTCGTTGCTCCTCAATGGAAAGCCGGAGGCCGGAGATGTAATGAATCATCCCGACGCATAACAGCGAGACCAGCAGATATATGATTGCGGCGCTTATCCTGACCCTGCGCTCGTTGCCGCTTTTGTTCGTGTCTTTCATACCTTTTATAAAATATGCAAATTTAGATTATTTTTTTGATTGGTAAAATGATTATTTTAATATCTTTGCCATAATTTTTTTTGATAAATCAAATAGATAAATAATTGTTAATCAATGGTTAATATGAGAAGATTGCTCGTGCTGCTTGTGGCGGTGACGCTCGTTGGCTGCGCTGATAAGTCTGCGCCAAAGGAAAAGTTCAATCCGGTGATACCCGTCAAAGTGATGACGGTGGAGGAAATTGACAAGGACAACTACAGAAATTACATCGGAGTATTGAAGAGTGAGGTGGAGATGCCGCTTTCGTTCATGTATGGCGGAACGATTGTCGGGGTGTACACCCATAACGGACAGTATGTGAAAAAAGGCGATTTGCTGGCTCGTGTCGATGATGTTGCGGCACGCAGTTTGCATGAGACGGCACTCGCGTCGTTGCGTCAGGCGGAAGACGGTTATGAACGCCTGAAGAAGGTCCACGATGAAGGGGGAATCAGTGACGTCCGCTGGGTGCAGATGCTCACTGACTTGGAAAAAGCGCGTCAGGCTGAGATCTCGACGCGCAATCACTTGGAGTGCTGTTCTTTGTACGCCCCGCAGGATGGCGTGGTGAGCATGGACGACATATCTGTGGGGACCGACATTCGTCCGACGCAGACTTTCTGCCGGCTTGTTGACCTTGACAAGATGGTCGTGACGTTCACCGTTCCGGAAAAAGAAGTCGGTCTGGTGAGTGTCGGCGACAAGGCTTTCTCAAGGCTTCCGGCACTGAATAACGAGGAATATGAAATTATGGTATATGACAAATCGCTGATTGCCAATCCGTTAGGGCATACATACGCGGTGCGGGCAAGATTCGTGTCGGAGGCGAATAAAGCGTTGCTGCCAGGCATGATAGCCAAAATCAGCATGTCGGCGGCGGCCACGACAGGCATCATCGTGCCGGCATCGTGTGTGCAGACTGTCGCTAAAGGTACCGCGGTGTGGGTGGTGAAAGACGGAGCCGTGTCGCGTCGCATGATAGAAGTCGGCGAATTTGTCAGAAACGGAGTCCTCGTGAAGAGCGGGTTGGATTACGGTGACGTCGTGGTGATGGAAGGTTATCACAAACTATATGAGGGCGCAAAGGTTTCATACTGAATGAGATAAAGTCATAACCCGAAATTTGTCGTTTATGGAGAAAAAAAGAAATATAGTCGAGTCGGCGATGAAGAACAACGGGATAGTGTTTTTCTTCCTGATTGTTCTTGTCGTGTTCGGATTCTGGGCGTTGCCCCAGCTGAAGAAGAACGAGTTCCCTGACGTCACGATACGCCAGGGTGTCGTCGCGGTTGTCTATCCCGGCGCGACGGCCCAGGAGATAGAGGAGCGTGTGGCCGGCGTCACGGAACAGTATCTGTTCACCTTCGGCGATGTGAACAAGAAAAAGACTTACTCGTATTCAAGAGACGGCATGTTGTACATCTTCGTGACATTGAACAACGACACGAAAGACGCGAAGATGACATGGTCGCGCATCCGTCAGGGACTGACGTTGTTCAAGACACAGTCGCTGCCGCAGGGTGTTCTCGCCACCGCCGTCATTGATGATTTCGGCAATGCGTCGTCGCTGCTTCTCGCCATCGAGAGCGACCAGCGCCCGTCAAGGGAATTGCGGGAATATGCAGACAAGCTCGCGGCCAAGCTGCGTGACATCGAGACGATGGGCAACATCAAGGTGATAGGCGAGGAGAAGGAGGAGATAGCGATACACATGGACCCGTCACTCATGACGATGTATCCCGTGTCGCCATCGACAATATCTGCGGAATTGGCCGCCCACAGCCTTCGTACGATTACGGGAAAGGCTGATAACGAAGACGGTAACGCCATCGTGCACGTCAATGTCCCTTATGGCAGCGTCTATGACCTGTCAGAACTTATCGTGTTCTCTGATCCGGTGACGGGACAGACGGTGAAACTGCGCGACGTGGCACGCATCGAACGCCGTTATCAGGAGGCTTCAGAATATATATTGTATTCCGACAGTCTCGTGGATAACAACAGATGCATCATGCTCTCAATGGAGATGCGCCCAGGCTACAATATCGTCGATTTCGGAAAGGAAGCCGATGAGGTCATTGACGCGTTTCTCGCCAAGACTCCTCAGGACATCCGCGTGCACCGCATCACCGACCAGCCCGTGGTGGTGAACAAATCGGTGTGGTCGTTCATGAAAGACCTTATCGCCGCCATCTTGATAGTCATCGTCGTCATGCTGACCCTGTTCCCGATCCGCACTGCCCTCGTGTCATCGACATCGGTGCCTGTGTGTATCGCCGCCGCATGGGCTGTCATGTATCTGTTTGGAATTGAACTGAATACCGTCACTCTGGCCGCACTTATCGTCGTATTGGGCATGGTGGTCGATGACTCTGTGGTGGTGATAGACGGCTACATCGACTACGTGAACGAAGGCTATTCGCGGTGGTATTCCGCCACGGTATCGACAAGAAACCTGATGTCGTCGATGATCATAGCGACATGCGCCATAACATGTATCTTCTTCCCGATGCTGTCAATCATGAAAGGCACGGAGCTTGGCGACTTCATCAATTTGTTCCCTTGGGCGATATTCATCACACTGGCGTTCAGCTTCTTGTACGCCATCTGGGTTATCCCTTACATGTCTGTCAGAATGATTGGGCCAACCAATAAGAACAAGCCTTCCGCCATCGACAAGATGCAGTCAGTGTTCTTCTCAGGCTTGCAGAACGGCTACAAGAAACTCCTTGACATCTGTTTCAAACATAAAGTGGGTACGATAGCCGTGGCGGTGCTTTTCGTTTTGTTAGGCTTGTTCCTGTTTACACGGCTCAACATTCAGATGCTTCCGAAGGCTGAACGTGACAGTTTCGCCGTCGAGATTCATCTGGCACATGGCTGCTCGATAGAGGAGACGGCAGAGGCCGCCGACGTGCTTTCCAAACTCTTGAAACAAGACAAACGCGTCGTCTCTGTGACATCGTTCATCGGGATGTCATCGCCGCGTTTCCACATGACATACGCACCTCAACTTGCATCAAACGCCTATTCACAGTTCATAGTTAATACCGTTTCTGAGACTGCCACAAAGGAAATGATTGCCGAATACGCCCAGAAATATGAGAACATTTTGCCGAACGCGCAGATACGCTTCAAGCAGATGGACTATAATTCTTCACCTGCACCTGTCGAATATTTCCTCATGGCCGATGAATATGAACTGATGGAACCGATTCGCGACTCAATCATCAAATTCATGAAACAGGACGAAAATCTTTTCTACGTGAATTCGGATTATGATGATACTGAAGAGATTATCGAAGTGGAACTCATTCCGGAAGAGGCGAACCAACTCGGGGTGACGCAGGCCGTGTTGTCGGTGTATCTGTCGAATGCCTTGTCGGGCAACAAAATGCTCTCGGTATGGGAAGGTAATTACAGATTGACGACATCAATTTACACTGAAGGAGTTCACGATATTGATTATGAGTCGATTAACGATTTGCTGGTTCCGACAATAAAGCCTGGGATGTGGGTGCCGTTACGTCAAGTCGCCAAGCTGCGTCCGCATTTCATCCACAACAACCTCACGCACCGTAATGGCAGACGCAGCATCACCATCTCTGCTGACGTCATGCCGAATGCCGGTCAGCTTGCGGAGTTCAAGAAAATCGACGACTACATCAAGACCCTTGACATCCCTGAAGACGTGACGATACAGCAAGGCGGCTCGGCACGCCTGACGAAGGAGACGATGCCGTCAATCATCATGTCGATAGTGGCCGCCATAATCGTGATGTTTGTCATCCTGATTTTCCACTACCAGGGAATCGGCATCTCGGTGCTCTCGCTCTCTGTGTCAGTGCTTTGCATCTTCGGCTCGACATTCGGACTGTGGCTGTTCGGTTTGGATATGTCGGTGACGGCGATACTTGGTCTTATCTCACTCATCGGCATCATCGTGCGAAATGCCGTCATTATGTATGATTACGCTAATGAACTTATTGAGAAAGAACATCTTACACCTGGTCAGGCCGCATATAACGCTGGTATGCGCCGCATGCGCCCGATATTCTTGACTTCTGTCGCGGCCGCTCTCGGCGTCGTCCCGATGATAATCGCGCGGACGCTGCTCTGGGAGCCGATGGGCGTGGTGATATGCTTCGGAACACTCATCACTTTCCCGCTTGTGGTGACGGTGCTTCCTGTCGCTTTCAGCCTCGCCTTTGACGGCAAGAAGAATAAACGTGAAATTGAAGAAGAATAGTTTTTGATTCAAGACATAACAACATGAGAAATAATATGAAAAAATATATTTTTGCCGCAGTGATAGTGCTTCTCGCCACATGGCTCAAGGCGCAAGACGTGCTGACCATCGACTCGTGTTTCGCATTGGCGAAGGCAAACAACGCTGAACTGAAGACAAAACGTCTCGACATACAGAGGGCGCAAGAGGTTAAGGCACAGGTTTTTACCAAGTATTTCCCTCAAGTCAGCGGGTCGGTGATGGGTTATGCCGCCGCAAATCCGCTGTTGAGGTTCGGTGTCGAAGACATTTCAAATGAAGATGTACGTGTGTTGTTGCAAGGCATAGTGGAATTCTTTGAACCCATTACCGGTTTCAACGGTGAGTTCGCGTTTCTTGAAAATGGTGTGACTGCCGGACTCACAGTCGGACAGCCCGTGTTCATGGGCGGCAGGATTGTCAATGGCAACAAACTCGCGAAATTAGGTGTCAACGCCGCCGAGCTGAATGCCGAAGTCACTGAACGTGAAGTGCTTGAGAATATTGAGACGACATATTACCTCGTGGTCGGACTTCAGCAGAAAGTCAAGACAATCGACAATGCACTTGCTCTTCTCGATACGTTGGACAGAGTGGTGCAGGTGTCGCTGAAAGCCGGCCTCATCACTTCCAATGACGCGTTGCGCGTGTCGCTTGAACGTAACAAACTAAACGCACAGCAGCTGCAACTCAACAATGGGATTCATCTTGCGTCAATGCTGCTCTGCCAGCAGATCGGCATCGAACTGCCTGAAAACGGCCTGACCCTTGAATTTCATGACGAAACTGTCAGTCAGGATGAGAATCCGGATTTTGTCAGACCTGAAGCGGAACTCCTTGACCTGCAGATACAGGCGGAGAAGCTGCGTAAGAAAATGACCCTTGGCGAATCGCTGCCTAATGTCATCGTGGGAGGCACCGGCTATTATGGTAATTTGATTAACAAGAGATTCAAAGCCAACGCCATCGCCTTCGCACGTCTCTCAATCCCGATGACACAGTGGTGGGAGACTTCACACAAACTCAAAGAACATAAAATAAAGATTGAGATGTATGAACTTGACAGACAGGATCTTACAGAGAAGATGTCGCTTCAGGAAAAACAAGTTTACAATAACATGATTGAGGCGGAGGTGCTGCTAAAGTCCGATTCAGCTGCCTACGATATGGCCCGCGAAAACTACAGGATTGCAAGTATCAACTACTCGGCTGGACTTAACACAATCAGCGATGTCCTCGAAGCGAGCACTTTGATGTTGCAAGCCGACAACGCCATCATCGACAGGAATATCTCTCTCATTTCGGCCAAACGCAGATACCACGATTTGACGGGGAAGTAGTTCTGTCGGAAATATGTTAATTAAAGCGCATTGAATGTCAGTGCGCTTTAACTTTTTTAGTAGATAAGATATTTCTCCCTGATTTTCAGATATTTATCAATGTCATCCTGCCACGATGCGCGAATCTCGTCTTCCGTGACGCCATCGTTTATCATCTCGCGCAGACTCTTCACGCCTGCGAGTTTCTCGAAGTAACTGTTGAAGAACTTGTCATCGTCTTTGAGCTGTTCCCGTGCGTCGATAAGCCATTGAAGCTGAATGCGTTGTTTGTTTTTCTTGAAGTTGTTTGCATATCCGGTGAGGTCTTTCCCATGACATTCCTTGTCGGAATACAACGGAGCGTTGTGGCCGGCAGCGGTTCTTGGAGTGAATGAGAAAGCATCGTTCATCTGCGGGTGTCCGTAGATCTGGAACGGCATCTCTGTCCCGCGTCCGACGCTGACATCGGTGCCCTCGAAGAGACAGAGCGATGGGTAGAGATAAACCGCCTGCCAGTTTGGAAGGTTAGGTGACGGCTTCACCGGAAGTCTGTATATCGCGTTTCTGACATAATTTCTCATCGGGATGACAGTGAGCTCGCATTGGACGCTGTCTCTCAGCCAATGCTCGCCGTTGACCATCTCGGCGTATTCCCCGATTGTAAGTCCATAGACCACAGGCACTTGGTGCATCCCGACAAATGATGAGAACTCTGGCTCAAGCACAGGGCCGTCAACGTAAAAACCGTTGGGGTTGGGGCGGTCTAGGACGATGACTGGTATGTCGTTTTCGGCGGCGGCTTCCATTACGTATGTCATTGTTGAGATGTAAGTGTAAAAACGCACCCCGACATCCTGAAGGTCAAACAGCAGAATGTCAATGCCTTGCAGCTGCTCCGCGGTCGGCTTTTTGTTTTTTCCGTACAGCGAGACTATCGGAAGGCCGGTCTTGGCATCGATGCCAGAAGCGATCGCCGCGCCTTCGTCGGCCAATCCGCGGAATCCGTGTTCAGGCGAGAAAATCCTGACGACGTTGATGCCAGAGTTTAACAACGTATCGACAAGATGCACTCCGGCGAACGTACTCGCTTGATTTGCAACGACTCCGACGTTTTTGTCCTTCAGCAACGGAAGGTAAAACTCTGTCCTTGACGCTCCGACACCGGCGTCTTCGGCGTCAAGCAATAATATTTTTTTGCACCCTTGCGCATTGACATTCAATGATATTAATAAAATTGTCACAAAAACGGATAAAAAAAATTTTCGCATACGAGATATTTATTTATTTTTGCAATTATATGAAAAATATGAACGCGGCAACATTTATATCGAAAAGAATTTTTTCATTGTCGAAGGCAAATCTCTCTTCGACGGTAATGCGTATCGCCGTTGCCAGTGTCGCCCTCGGAATCGCTATCATGTTGGTTTCCATCGCTATAGTTGTAGGTTTTAAGAATCAAATAAAGGACAAGGTCATCGGGTTTGTCGCGCCGATTCATGTACAGACGTTGAACCAAAATGAGTCGATAGAAGAGACGCCTTTTTTGTATGACAGCGTGCTGAAAGCACGTCTTGACAAGCCTTTCATCACTGCAGTGTATCCGACGGCTAACAAGGCCGGCATCATCAAAACCGATGACGAGATTCAGGCGGTTGTGCTCAAAGGCGTCGATTCAAGCTATGACTGGGATTACATCGGAGCGAATCTTAAAGTCGGAGATGTTCCGCAATATGTTGATGATGAACGTTCTAACGAAATAATAATATCGAAAATCATCGCGGACAAGATGGAACTTTCTGTCGGCGATGACGTCAGGATTTGGTTTGTCGATAGTGACATGAAGGCGAGGGGAAGGAAGTTTTCGGTCAAAGGCGTTTATGAGACAGGTCTTTCGGAATGCGATGAGCGTTTCGTCTATTGCGACCTGAATCAGATAAGAAAACTTAATGGTTGGAAAGACGAAGAGGTCGGCCATCTCGAGATACGTATTGATGAAAAAGTTGATGTCGCCGAGGCGAACCGTTTTGTCTATTTCAGCATTCCGCCTGAACTTGTGTCATATACCGCCATGGAAAGCTACCCGCATATTTTCGACTGGCTCAATCTGCAAGACATGAATGTGCTCATCATCATCGTGTTGATGCTGCTTGTGGCGGGTATAACAATAATCAGTATGTTGCTGATAATTATACTCGAAAAGACTTCAACCATCGGATTGCTGAAATCAATGGGGGCGAGCAACCAACTGGTAAGGCAAATTTTCCTGAGGCGTTCATGCCGCATATTATTAATAGGTATGCTGATTGGCAATGTGGTCGGAATAGGCATCTGCCTGATCCAGAAGACGACGAATATAATCTCACTGTCGCCGGAATCTTACTATCTGTCGTCGGTGCCAATCGAGTTAAATTGGACTTATTTTGCAATGCTTAACATCGGGACATTTGTGGTGTGGATTGTGATGCTTTTGATTCCAACTATGTTGATAAATAATATAAGACCTTCAAAATCAATAAGATTTGAGTAATTTAAATTAAAAAGTAACTGAAAAATGGGAAATTTTACAATTGAACCTTTAAAAGGATTCGGCGATCTCAGATTTAAGATGACGCTTGATGAAGTGGTGAAACTCATTGGAAAACCAGACAAACAGGAAAAGATTGAACCAATAGAAGAGGGTGATGACAACAATGTCGTTGTCCTTGATTACTACGACCTTGACATGTCGTTGTATTTCGAGGGCAACGCTGTGCCAAAGCTTTACAACATCTATACCGTCAATGAAAACACGACTCTTTACGATGCGAAACTGTTTGACCTCAACAAGGATGAAATCATCGAGTTGATGAAACAGAACGGCTGCGAGAAATACACGGAAGACACAGACGACGGCGACTGCGTCACTTTCGATGATGTCAATATTGACATGTATTTTGAAGAGAATGAGTTGGTTGAGGTTTTCTGGGGAGAAGAGTGAGGCTGATGGTTTTGAGATGAAAATATTCTGCACCTTGAGTTTTCAGGGTGCATTTTTATTTGAAGCGCGGATGATGCTGAATCATGACCTGACGCAGATATTCATCGGAGATATGAGTGTAAATCTCTGTGGTACAGATGTTTGAGTGTCCGAGCATCTGCTGCACTGCACGCAGGTCGGCGCCGCCTTCGATGAGGTGTGTGGCGAAAGAATGCCGGAATGTGTGCGGGCTTATCTCCTTGTGGATGCCTGCTTTCTCGGCGAGGCCTTTCACCAAAAGGAACACGCTCTGACGTGTCAGGCTCGTGCCGCGTCTGCTGATGAAGACCTTGTCGCTGAATTTCGGCTTGATGTCTTGATGCAGGCGTTCGCCTTTGACGTAAAGCATCAGCTCTTTCAATGTCTTTCTGCCTATCGGGACGAGCCGTTCCTTGTCACCTTTGCCAAAGACTTTTAAAAACTCGTCTTTTTCAAATATATCGCTGACATTCAATGAGATGACTTCCGAGACGCGCAATCCGCAACCATACATCACCTCGATAATCGCTTTATTGCGGTGACCAAACGGCTGACTTAAATCAATGCTTGAAATCATTTTCATAATCTCCTCGAAACTAAGTACTTCCGGCAGATGTCTCCCGATGGATGGCGATGAGATGAGTTCGGTGGGATTCTCCTCACAGATGTTTTCCTGAATGAGATAACGGTAAAAACTTTTCAGGCCGGATAATATCCTCGCCTGCGATGTCGCGCTGATGCCGAGTTCGAAAAGCTGCGCGAAAAACTCCTCAATCCTTTCCTGACCGATGTCGCTGATTGACATGCTAACTCCTTTATTCTCAAGAAACTGCCTGAAAAGTTCAACGTCATGGCTGTACGCCGCCACGCTGTTGTCGGACAGCGAAAGCTCAAGTCTGAGATAGTCGGAGAAACGCCGGATTATGGTTGAGTCGAGAATCATTATTTTTTAGAATTATCGTGCAAAGATATTCAAAAAAATGTAAATTTGCAGTTTGAAAATTCTAAATTTTACAAATATGAGAAAAATATTACTTTCATTGGTGGCCTTTTTGTTAACAGGTTCATTATCAGCACAGAACGTGGCGCGAGAATGCGTCTTGTTTGAAGTTTTCACAGGTGTTAACTGTCCGTATTGTCCTGCGGCGGCGAATGGAATCATGGATATGCTCGAAGAGGGTTACAACATTGCGCCAGTGGCATTTCACGACAGGAATTTCTCGGTGCCTGAATTTTACACGGACGAAACCGAGGCGAGGAAGAACCTCTATGGCAGTTGGGTCAGCGGCTATCCGACATCCATTTGCGACGGCGTATCTCATCTGTCGGGCGGCGGCGGAGCATCGGAGACGTTGTTCAACACATATAGGAACTGGTACAACCAGCGTATCAATGTCATGAGCCCTTACACAATCGAGCTTTCGTACCAGTATCTTGAAGGCTCAACATGCCAGGTCACGGCGGTCGTGAACAAGGTCGGCGAGTGTTCCGCTGCAAACATGCGTCTTGTCATAGCATTGACAGAATCGCACATCGACCGCGCATGGCAGGGGATGAGCGAACTCAACGCTGTCACGCGCGACCTGATCCCGACACAGAACGGGACGACATTGACGAGTGATTCTCAGGTTGTTACGGAGACATTCAGCATGGAAGGCTTCCCGAAGGAGAACATGCAGCTTGTCGCCTGGGTGCAGAGCTGGACGACGAAAGAGGTCTTCCAGACGGTGAAACTTTCGATGGCACAGCCGGATCTTAACAAGGATGTCGCACTCAGAGGCATCGACGCCTTGGTGGCCGACAACTGCTCCGGTTTTATCCAGCCGATTCTTGAAGTCAAGGCTTGTGGAAAAGAAAATGTCACGAGTATGGAAATCGAGACAAGAGATGCAAACGGTCAGGTGCTTAACACTTACAACTGGTCGGGGAACGCCGCACAAGGTGAAATGATTCTCGTCAACATGGATGAATACAGCATCGGCGACGCATCTTCACTGGAGTTCGTGGTGACAAAAGTCAACGGCAGCACTGATGATGCGGCCTTCGACAACAGCCTGTCGAGGACATTGGGAACCGCCAAAGATATGGACGGGACGATTTATTTCCAAATCAAAACACCGGAGAATCCTGACGAAATGATTATTCAAGTTGAAGATATGCAAACTAATCAAGTCATTGAATATTATACATTTGACAAAGGAAGTACGGCTTACAAATTCTATGCTTATCTGCCATCGGCGGGGTGCTACAGACTACAAGTCCTTAATCCGTATGGTACAGGTTGCGGAAAAGGATTCGGACAAATTAAAGACGGCTCAGGTCAGTCAATTATCAATTTCTCAAAGTCAAGTAATATATACACATACAGACTTGGTGTAGAGATGCACGCGACGGCGGCGGCTGTCGGTGAAAATTCTGAAAACGCAAGTGCTGTGGTCTATCCGAATCCCGTGTCTTCACAGATCAACATCAATTCTGAAAACATCATCGGCGTTGAGATTTACAATGTGGCGGGGCAGATGGTTTACTCAAGCGACGCAGAGGCTTCATACCTCGTCATCGACGCAGGTTCATTTGATGACGGACTGTATCTCATCAACATCAAAAACGCTGACGGGACGGTGTCATCACAGAAAATTGTCATCAAAAAATAACTGATATGAAGAAAGTCCATTTCATTGCGGTCGGCGGGAGTGCGATGCACAATCTCGCGATCGCCCTGCACAGGAAGGGTTACGAGGTCACAGGTTCTGACGATGAGATCTTTGAGCCGTCGCGCTCGCGTCTCGAAAAAGAAGGCATCCTCCCTGAGGAGTTCGGCTGGCACCCGGAGTTGCTCGACGACTCGTATGAGGCCGTCATCCTCGGGATGCACGCACGCATCGACAATCCGGAACTCATTCGCGCACAGGAACTTGGACTTAAGATCTATTCATATCCGGAATATCTTTACGAGCAGAGCAAAGACAAAATCCGTATCGTTGTCGGCGGCAGCCACGGGAAGACCACCATCACTTCGATGATTCTTCACGTGATGAAACATGCCGGCATTGAGACGGATTTCATGGTCGGGGCGCAGCTTGAGGGCTTCGATGTGATGGTGCGCCTCAGCGAAACGGCGAAGTACATGGTCATCGAGGGCGATGAATATCTGACGTCGCCCATCGACCGTGTGCCGAAATTCCACAAATATCATCCTAATATCGCGGTAATCAGCGGGATAGGGTGGGACCACGTCAACGTCTTCCCGACTTTCGACAGCTATCTCGAACAATTCAGGATTTTCATCAGGACGATAGAGAAGGGCGGCTGCCTCATTTACGACGGCAACGACAACGAGTGCGGGAAACTCGCGGCAGCCGCGAAAGTGCCTGTCTTCGGCTATGACTTCCACAAAAGCCGTGTCGCCGACGATTGCACTTACTTGGTCCTTCCGAACGGTAAGGAAGAGAAAGTGCAGGTCTTCGGCCAACATAACATGAAGAATATCAACGCGGCACGTTTCGTTGCTCATCAGATAGGCGTCAACGACGCGATGTTTTATGAAGCGATGAAGACGTTCAAGGGCGCGGCACGCAGGCTTGAGATGCTTTTTGAAGACAAAGAGAAAGACAATGTCGTCTTCCGCGACTTTGCACACGCTCCGTCGAAAGTGCTTGCGACGGTAAAGGCATTGCGTGAGCAGTATTCAAAGAAGAACCTACTGGTTGTCTTTGAGCTGCATACATACAGCAGCCTCAGTGAGGTATTCATCGACCATTATGCGAATTGTCTTGACGACTGCGACCAAGCCGTCGTCTTCTACGACCCGCACGCTGTCGCCATCAAGAAGTTGGAGATGATGACCGACGGGCGCATCGTTGAAGGGTTCAGACGTCCCGACATCAGGGTCGTCCATTCGAAAGACGAGCTTGTCGCGCTCTTGAACGAGAAGCCATACGAAAACACCGTCGGCGCATTCATGAGCAGCGGCGACTTCAACGGCTTGACGACTGAAGACCTGAAGAGAGTCTTTTAGGTGCTGCCGTACACACGCTGCCGTGTGACAGCTAAAAGCTGAACGTAATCTTAATCTTGTAAGCGAAGTTATCGCTCATTTTATCAAAGGAATACGGGCCGTAGCGGTACATGCATGAAAAACCGATGTGGGAGGTTCCGAGGTCAAGGATGTTGCCGATGGCGAGGCCGCTCTCGTAATAGCCGTCTTTTATGGATTTGAAGTCGTGGGCTGTTGTCGTGTATCTGTCGGGGTCTTCTAAATCGCCGATGCCGATGTTGGTGACGAAGATGAACTCCGGCCTGAATCTGCTGGATCTGAAAAGCCTGCCGAAGTTATGGCTGAAAAACAACGCCGCGAACCTGTCGCAGAAGAACTCGTTCGACCCCATCGTCGAGAAACTCTCCGTCGCATATATCCCGAATCCGGAGCCTGTCCCGAACATGCTGAAGACCTCGTTGAAAGGGATGTCGCCGAAGACATAACCGGCTTGGATTGTCAACGACGTCTTGCCGATGTAACGGAATTTCCAGTGGTCGGAATACTGAAGCTGGATCTTGTCGAAATTGTGTGGGCTGCTGAAAACGCCTTTCATACCTTTCTGGTAGCCGACCCAGATCTCGGGCTTGCCTCTCTCGACGACGACAAGGCCTTTCGGACTGCCCATCAGTCGCTCTCCTAAAGCGATTCTCAATCTGAAATCGAGCTTTGAAATCTTGAACTGCCCCCAATAGTCGTTGCGCTTGCCGTAATAATCATCATCAACGCCGCTGACGCTGAACTTCACGAATCCCTGGAAAATCCTGCCGAAACGACGTGACAACTCGGCCGACAGCGAGGTGTTGAGCGTTGTCCATTTGGTATAATAATATTTGAAATAACTCTCATCGAGAGCGTTGTATTCGTTTCCTGAAAAACCGTAGTCTCCGACTTTTACAAATTTCCTGTCGAAGGTGAGATTCATGTCGAGGTTATGTTTCTTGTCCATCCTGACGAAGAAGTTCCCGCCATAATTCGGTTTTTTTGCAGCGAACCAATAGCCGCCGTACGCGCCTACGCTGATTCGTTTCGACACTTTCTGGTTTGTCTTCGCGCCGACTCCGAGGTAAAAACCGTTTGCGTCGTTGTATGAAAGGATCTCGTTGAGTTTCAAGTCTATCGGCCCTGCCGGAATGCAGCCGTCTCCCATGATTGTCATGGCGTTGTCAAAAAGTTTGTCGGCATCAATCTTGGCCTTTTTCTCCATTCTGTTGACGAAAGCGTTGGTCCTCGCGACTCTTCTGCTCACGCTGTCGTTGCGGTATTGCCGCCAGAAATCTTCGTCTTTATCCGTTGAGTTATCTGCGATGTCGATGTCGGTGTTGCCGAAAATCTTGTCGCTGATGTCTTCGTTCACTCTGATGTTGCTGATGTAGCTTTTGCCGATTCCGAGCAGCTTGACAGTGTTTTCCTGTCCCGGCTTGGCTGAAATATACACTTCGTCTTTGCCGTCGGTGAACATCTCTAAAAACTCTATGTCGGTGTTGAGCTGTTGCGGGAACCACACTGAATCATTGACTTTCGCATACAACTGCTGGATCTTTAACTTGATGTTGAACAAGGCGTCGGACTTTTGTTCCACCGCAGGTTCGGCCTTGACGTTCGCCACCGCCCAGCCGTCGGAGTGTATCGTCAGAACGCCTCTCAGCCCGTCGAAAGTCGCTCCGCGCCTCGGCTTGAAGGAAATCTGGAAAATCGTGTCGTTACCTCCGGCGGGCACCTCCGACTCGATGTTGAAGAAATATCTCGACGTGCTTCCCGGAGTGATGGGGTTGACGTAGTCTTTGTTGTCGATTCTGATGAAATCGTCGTAGAAACTCAGGCTCTGCATTCCCTCGATGACGTAGAAATACATCGGGTTCGACAGCCCTGTGATGAAGTTTGCCTTGATCTCCTTCTTGTTTTTGTTCGGCTTCTTGTGATATTTTTCCGAAACGGTCTCCATGATCATCAGGTCGCTGCGGCGCACGAAGTTGTTGATGTTCATCAGCGCGGTGTCGGTGATCAAGGTGGTGTCGAGCGTCAGAATCATCCTGTCGAAGATGGTGTACGAATATGAATTGAGGTTTTCCGGATTGTTGCGCTTACGGTTTCTGATCACGTTTTCGATGATGCGATGTGCGGGGTTCTCGCCAGCGTGAATGACAACTTCTTGTAATTCAATGTCTTCGCTCTGCATGATGATCTGAAGGCTCACCTCACCGCCTTCTGTGATGTCAATCTTCTTCGATTTGTATCCGACGTATGAAAACGTCAGTTTCTTGATTTCATCGCGGCTTCTTATCTCAAAATTGCCGTCAATGTCGGTCGTGGTTCCGAGAGTGCCGTTGTCGTTTATCACGATGTTGACGAACGCCAGGTTCTGCTTCGTCAGACTGTCGGCAACGTGACCGTCTATTTTGTAAATCTGGGCGTTTGTCGCTAATGTTATGAATATCAATATTATATTTAGAAAAAACCTGATAGTTTTCATTCTTGACTTGAAATTTTCTGCAAAAATAATATTTTTTCAAATAAGGTTGCCGCTTTTGGAATTTTACCGTATTTTTGTGAAAATTTTGAGAGTTTTATTATGGCAGACGGATATTTGGAAAGACGCATGGATGAGTTCAATTTCGGCGCGAAAAAGACGGTGAAACACGTTTCATTGGACACTTTATTTGAAAAAAACCGCAGTTACCGTGGTTATAAGACGGATTTCATAGTTCAGCAAGACATGCTTGAGCGCATCGTCAACGTGAACACCAAGATTGCATCGGGCAAAAATCAGCAAGCGCTTCGTTTTAAGTTAGTTACGAAAGGCGAAGACGCTGATTTCGTCAACGGAAACATCAAGCTCGGCGGAATGCTGCCCGAACTTCATCTGCCGTACGAAGGCACTGAACCGGAGGCTTTCGTCATCGTCTGCGGCTCCGTCCCTGAAAACAAAATCCTCGACATCGACCTCGGAATATCGCTTCAGAGCATGTCGCTGAAAGCAACGGAAATGGGACTTAACGCATTGATTATTTGCGCGTTCAATAAAGCCAATATCGCAGAACATTTCAATCTGAAATACGAACCGCTGGCGATTCTCGCAGTCGGAAAAGGCACAGAAAACATAAAGTTGAAACCGATCTCGCCGGAGGAAAGCAAGGCTTATTTCCGTGAGGACGGCGTTCATTATGTTCCGAAACTGAGATTAGAAGACATAATTTTGTAAAATCAAAAATTTAATATCATGACAAGACAGGAATATTATCAGAAAAATCAGGAATGGCTTGCTGAAAAAGCCAAGGAAGAAGGCGTGGTTGCATTACCTAAAGGCATATATTACAAGGTGTTAGCGTCTGGCGAAGACAACGGAGTCACCGCCACGAGAAACAGCATCGTCACGGCTCATTATGCAGGAAGAACCATCGATGGCAAGCAGTTTGACAGCAGCTTCGGCGGCGAGCCGCTCACGATACGCCTCCGCGAACTCATCGAAGGCTGGGTCATTGCGATGCAGCAGATGCACGTCGGCGACAAATGGGAGCTTTACCTTCCGTCCGAAATGGGCTACGGCAACTATTCGATGCCAGGAATCCCGGCCGGCTCAACACTGATCTTTGAAATAGAACTGCTTGCTATTCAGTAGGAGATCGAGGTGATTAGGAGTTTTAGGTAATTAGGAATTTAAGGAAAACCGCGTGGCGGTTGCATATCAATTAGTTATGAATGAGATTTTGATTCTCCGCTCGTCGTTTCAGACCGATGAGTATGTAAAAAAAGAATACGCCGAGCTGCTGCGCTTGCTCACAGAGAAATGTGGTGCAAGTTTCAGGGTGATAGGCGAGGAGATGCCGCTTCCACAAATCAAGAAGCATGATACAATCCTTGTGGCGACAGGTGGAGTTGAAGGACTTTTTGTCAAACTCCTTGAAAATGAATTTGTTGCTGAAAATGTCACGCTGATTGCCGACGGCAGGAACAACTCGCTCGCGGCATCAATGGAGATCCTGACTTATCTCAATGAAAAAGGCGGAAACGGCAAAATCATTCACGGAACTAACGAGGAAATCGTTGCGGATCTGCTTGGTCCACAACAAATTAAGTCGGATGAAAAACTTGTCTCAAATGTCAATGCCGAAAACGTTAAAAGCAGCAGACTCATTGAATTTAATCGAATCGCCATCTTCGGCGAGCCGTCCGACTGGCTCATCGCAAGCGGCGTTGACCGTGAATTTGTCAAGGAAAAATTCAACGTCGATTTTGTGAATGTCGATATTGAACGTCTTGTTGCGCGAGTGCAACTCATTGATGATGAGATGGTTGAACTGTTAGCTAAAGATTATGAAGACTCCAGCATCTCCTTCGGTGAAGCGAATCACCGCGATTTGTTGAACTCACTGAAACTGTATTTGGCGATAAGTCAGATTTGCCATGAGGAAAACTGCACTTGTCTGACAATCAGGTGTTTTGACATAGTGAAACGGCTCAATGCGACGAGTTGTCTCGCGCTTGCGATGCTCAACGACGAAGGTATCGACGCTTCGTGCGAGGGCGACCTGCAATCGCTGCTTACCATGATTGTGGCTCGTAGGATTGCATGGCAGCCCGCGTTCATGGCAAACCCGTCAGGTATGTCGAAAGAAAACGGAACCACTACCTTCGCGCATTGCACCGTACCGATGTCGATGTGCAGAAAATATGGTTTCAGAAGTCACTTCGAGTCAGGACTTGGAATCGCGATAGCAGGGGAGATGCCTGTCAATCAGAAATATACGATTTTCAAATGGGGCGGCAGACGGCTTGAGCGTTTCTTCGTCGAAGAGGTTGACGCGGTCGAAAAACCGTATAGCGAGCATCTTTGCAGAACACAGATAACGTTTAAATTCTATAAGGCGGAATACATGCTGAACTGCCCGATCGGCAACCACCACATTATTATTAAAGGTGCGGTTGCCGCAAAAATCAGGCAAGCGATGAAAGAAATCGGAGTGGAGGAGGTGATGTAAAACAAAAATGAGGTCTATGGGTCATTTTGCGTGATGAGACATAGGCGCTATTGTCACGGGTGTTTGTGATTTGCGGTCCAGTCCATCGCAGCCTTCGCCCTGTTCCTGGACTCTTCAAGGATCTCAAGGGCTTGGCTGTTGAGCCACCGCTCCTCTTCGGTCACGGGCGTTATGACGATGCCGTGCGGCCTCGAATGATGGTTCTCGTCGAGATACGCGAACGTGGCGAAACCATCGGCGGCCGTCTTCTCCGGCTCGCGGCTGCGGTACATCTTCGTGTAAACGGTGATGGTCGATTTGCCTGCCGCCACGACCTTGCTCTCGAATGTCACGATGTCGCCCGCGAAAATCGGGAACTTGAAGTCGATGCCGTGAAGCACCAGAAGCACCGTGTCCTTCGTGTCAACGTACTGCGCCACAGCGAAATATGAACTCTCCAGGAAATACTCCGAACAGCGTCCGGCAAAAAAGGTCTGGTGATGGTTGAGGTCGGCCAACTTGATGAGCCGCTGGGAAAAAGTTGCTTGCATTGTGTCGGTTTTTATTATGTTATGAGTTTGTCTATTACAGGGTAAATGGATGTTTGACGTGGAAACTGCCGCCGGTGATCACAGACGACAGCCTCGTCCTGACACCCGTCACGAATCGAGCCTGCAAAATATTCTCTCTTCGTGACTTTTCACCCTGAAATCCGCTGCAAAAATACACCTCTTTTCCGAAAACTTCATCAAAAATTTGAAATTTGTTGCCCGACTGAAAATATTTTAATTTTTCTCTTGCATGTTGCCAATGAGTAACATATCTTTGCTGGCTGAAATTTGACAGATGAAAAATGATAAAAATCGATGTGATACGGGACGTAAAATCATAGATGCTGCTGTTCAAATCATTGACAGGATTATTCACAGGTAAATTTAAACTAAAAAATATGACAGACGAAAAATTAAAGATTTTGGAAGGTTACGCCCCGACTTACCGTTTCAGGATGCAGCTGCATTCGATGGTTTACGGCAGGGACGCCGGCAAGGTGCGGGAAGTGGAATCGTTCCTGAAGGAGATTGTTGAAAAAAGTGATTTCTCGATGTGCGTCCGCGCCGATGATTTTGAGAAAATCGTTGAGTCAGACAGAGTTAAGAGTATGTTTGAGACCGGGCACGGCACGAGCAACGGAGGCATCGAGACACGCCGGGAATGGGTGAGACGAATGTACGGAGTCAATCCAAACAGCCTTGAAAACTCCGATTTCCCGAAATACGGCGTCCTGACCGGAAAAAACAAGGTCGCCGACCTCGCGCGTGACCCGGACTTGTTCTATCATTACGGCTCCATAATGCTGACTTTGCGAAAGGAGAATTTCATCGACCGCACGACGATGACCGTCGGAAGCAGCTTCAACTTCGATGAGTCGCTGCTCAAGTCCCCGACTTTTGTCAAAGACCCCAAGGCATTATGTATCAAGGGATTCCCGACAGACCCGACTTTGAATAAGGGCGGCTGGTTCAACGGGCTGATGTTCTTTTACGACATGTTGAAAAGCGGAAAACTCTCCGTTTCAAAGCCAAATTGCCTCTCCATCGCCGCCGATGACATGCCTGGATTCGAGAATTACGAGCTGCAGTTCCACGGCGAGATCGTCTTCTCGCGCGATGTCGAGGCGGTGACGTATTTCCCGCTCCAAGGCAACGAAGAGGAGATAATCGCAAAGACGGCGCCGAAACTCGACGCGCTCGGAATCAGACATGACGGGTTCATGTCGGGCCTGCTGTTGTGATAAGTGTCTGATATTTAAGCAAATAAAAAATAATTGAGAAATCGCTTGACTCGTCCGTAACGTCATGGTGTAATTTTGCAGCGAATAACAAGTGCACGGTGTTATGAATGTAAACAAATTAAAAATCGGTGACTTTTCGCGCCTCTGCCGCGTGACGGTTCGGACGCTCAGGCATTACGAGGAAATCGGGCTGTTCAAGCCTGAAATCGTCGATGAATGGACCGGCTACCGGTATTATTCGGTCGGTCAGTTCCAGAAAATGCAGGACATCTTGATGTTGAAGGAGTTGGGATTTTCGTTGGAAGAGATTCGCGAGCTTTTTGAAGAAGAGACACATTATCCTTCGATAAAAGTCCTTGAAGACAAGATTCGCATCTGCGAGACTGAGCTTCAGCGACTTAAGAAACGTCAGACACAGCTGAAGGCGTTGGTGAAGTCCCAAAAAAAGAAACAGAAAATGGAACAAATCACAATTGAGAGACTGCCGGCGATTATCGTAGCGGCGCACAGAACGGTCATTCCGTGTTATGAAAGACTTGGCGAGCTGATTTGCAACGTCATCATGCCGGAAATGATCAGGATTAACTGCAAATGCGCTAATCCAGGTTATTGTTATACAATAGAATATGGCGGTTATAAACCGCAAAACATCGACATTGAATATTGTGAACAGATGACCGAGAAAGGCGTGGACACCGACATCATTAAATTCAAGGAGATCTCTGAAGTGCCGACGGCGGTCTGCATGAAGGTTTTTGGAAGTTACGACAAACTTTATCAAGCCTATCTTGATGTTTTCGCGTGGATTGAGAAGGAAGGCTACAAGGTCACCGGCGAACCGCGAGCCAACTACGTCGATGGCGTATGGAACGAGGACAACCCTGAAAGGTGGCTGACAATCATCCAAGTGCCGGTGGAGAAAGTCGGATAAAAGAAGAAAGCACGTCTTCGGGATTTTCGGAGATGTGCTTTAAAATCGTTTGAATTAGAAATTTAAAATATTGTGAATCAACGGAAATGAATAAATTAAACATCTATTATTGCTCCAAATGCGGCAATGTCGGCATTACCTACGGCAAACCGTCAATTGAATGCTGCGGAAGCAAAATCGAACCCGTGTTCATTGAAAATGGAAACACGACTCCTGCCATCACGGAGATGGATGGCGAATACCTTTTGGAATACACTTGCCCGATGACAAAGGACGACTATATTGCCGCTGTCGTGTCGGAACGTTACGACCGTATTGAGCTCATCCGTCTGTTTCCCGAACAGGCCGCAGAGGTGCGCGTGGCGCAAGTGAAAGGAACGAAGATTTACACCGTATTTTGCCGACATGGTAAAGTGTGGTGTGAGGTAATGAAATAATCTAAAACATTGAAACCATGAACATTCGTTTAGAACAACCTGAAGATTACCGCGAGGTGGAGAACCTCACCCGCGAGGCATTTTGGAACGTCTATTGCCCCGGATGCAAGGAGCATTTCGTGCTCAACCAATATCGAAGCAACCCCGACTTCATTCCGGAACTCGATTTCGTGATGGAAGAAGACGGAAAAATCATCGGCCACGTGATGTTTTCCAAAGCCGAAATCGTGAAGACTGACGGCTCGCCTTTCTCGGCCTGGACTTTCGGTCCCATCAGCATTCATCCCGACTACAAGCGCAAAGGCTACGGCCTTAAACTGCTTCAATATTCCATCGGGAAAGCCAAAGAGATGGGCGTCGGCGTGCTGTGCATGGAAGGCAACATCGACTTCTACAAACATGCCGGTTTTGTCTTGGCCAGCAGTTTGAAAATCCATTATCACGGCGAACCTATTGAAAGTGAAGTGTCGTATTTTTTAGCTCAGGAAATCATTCCGGGCTACCTGAACGGAGTCGAAGGCACATATCATACGCCGGAAGGTTATTTCGTGTGCGATGAAAAACCGGAAGCATTCGCGGCATACGAAGCGACTTTTCCCGCCAAGGAGAAACATCTGCAAGAGGGTCAACTGCCGCAATTCTGCCAGAGTTGCGGCATGCCTCTCGGCAAAGACGGAGACTGCGGCAGGGAAACCGACGGCAGCATCAACTTCGACTATTGCCAGTTCTGCTACAGGGACGGCAAGTTCACGCAGGACTGCAGCATGGAGGAGATGATCGAACATTGTTCGCAATTCGTAGACGAGGTAAACAAACACATGCCCAAACCCATGACACGTGAAGAGTACAAACAAATGATGCACGGCTATTTCCCGATGCTGAAACGTTGGAAACGAAAAACACAGAACAACCAGCAATGAACATATTGATCTTATCAGGAAGTCCACGGATCGGGGGTAACACCGACCGGCTTGTGGAAGCTTTTGCAAATGGGGCTTCAAAAAAACACCACGTCGAAGTCATTCCGGTACACGGATACAAGGTAAATCCATGCATGGGATGCAACGTATGCTTCGGAAATGAAGGAAACCTCTGTTGTCAGAATGACGACATGCAAAAAATTTATGGAAAAATGGAACAGGCCGACATGCTTGTACTGGCTTCACCCGTGTATTTCTACGGTTTGAGTGCCCAAATGAAAGCCGTAATCGACCGCTTGCACAACCCGATACGCGACACCTTCAAAATAAAGAAAACGGCATTGCTTCTGGTGGGTGCCGCTTCATTGCCGGAACTTTTCGACAGCATCATCGCCCAATACCGGCTTTGTGTGAAATTCTTCAAATTGGAAGACATGGGCCATGTACTGGTACGAGGAGTAAGGGAAAAAGGGGACATTGTAAACACGACGGCTTTGCAGGAAGCCCTGAAATTAGGACAGAATATATGAAAACGAGACTTTTATTCATAGCGACATTCGCGTTGCTGCTGGGTTGCAGCCGCGACAGAACCGAATACGAAATACGGTATTGTTTCGACAACACCGACATGCATTCCGATTTTCTGGAAGCCTACGAACTCACGAGCGACACCACCGGAAACGGCAAATGGCGGAGCGAAAGGCACCATCTGGACACCGTGATAACCGACGGTGACACTGTGGAATGGGCCTCCGGCACCCTGAAGGACGTGGCACGCGGGAACTGCGTGGCACTGCTGATCAACACATCGGGGTGGAGGGCATGCGGTGGAGGAAACTACAAGCTCGACACTATTTTTCACCTCAAAAAAGGTGAGGACAACTACATCTACATCACCCCGTCATTTGAATGGAAAAACAGATATTGAGCAAGGAAACAGCACAAAAAGAAGAAAATCATGAACCTGGGCAATAAAATTTTGGAAACACAAAGATTGATACTCCGTCCGTGGCGCGAGGACGATGCGGAAGCACTTTACAAGTACGCCTCCGACCCCGAAGTAGGGCCGCGTGCCGGCTGGCCGCCGCACCAAAGCGTAGAGGAGAGCCGCGAAATCATCAACGGAATATTCAGCGGTGAAGGCATGTGGGCGGTGGAATTAAAGGAAACCGGCGAACCGATCGGCTGCGTGGGTTATCTGCCGTCCTCGGCCTCGAATCTGCCGATTGCCGACGACGAAGCCGAAGTAGGTTATTGGATTGCCAAACCATATTGGAACCAAGGCATCTGCACCGAGGCCATGAAAGCTGTCGTTGATTATTGTTTTGAAGTGAAGGGCTTCACGCGTCTTTGGGGCGATTATTTCCCGGAAAATCCAGCTTCCGGCAGAGTGATGGAAAAATGCGGGTTTTCCGACACCGGAAGGACAACCACCTGCCCCAACCTTGAAGTTGGCGGCGACCGTCCGGTGAGAATCATGAGTCTGTCGCAAAATGAGGGAAAACAAATATGAATACCTTCTACACAAACGACCGCGCTGAATGGCGCAAATGGCTCGGCGAGCATTTCGAGACGGAGAAAGAAATCTGGTTCGTCTTTCCCGTGAAGGCGGCGGAAGAGGGGAGCCTTTCCTACAACGATATGGTGGAGGAAGCACTTTGTTTCGGTTGGATTGACAGTACAATCAAGCACATCGACCCAACCCATCGGGCGCAGCGCATCACGCCGCGCAATCCGAAAAGCACGTATTCACGTCCCAACATCGAGCGGCTGATCTGGCTTGACGCACACAATTTGATTCATCCGAAAGTCAGGCCTTCGGTGCTGCCTTTGATTCAGACACCATTCCTTTTTCCGGAGGATATTCTTGCGGAAATCAGGAAAGACGAGGAAACATGGAAAAATTACGGCAACTTTTCGGAGCCTTACCGGCGCATCCGGGTTGCCTATATTGATGCAGCACGCAAGCGTCCGGAGGAATTTCAGAAACGATTGGAAAATTTTATCCAGAAAACAAAAGAAAACAAAATCATACAAGGTTATGGCGGAATCGAAAAATATTACAAGTGAGAAAATGAAACAAGAGATAAATCCCCAAGAAACAACGCGAGCTCAAGCCTTTAGTTTTTGGATGTCGTCGCCCATGCCAATGGTGACTTTGGTGAAGACCATCGACGTCTCTCGATTGGTGAAAGTAAGCAAACGGAAACATCTGTCGTTCAACATGTTGATGTGCTGGTGCATCGGCAAGGCGGCGAGTCAAATTGAAGAGTTTTATAAGTTACCAGAAAACGGCAAGTTTTATCAATACGACCAATTGGCCGTCAATGTGATTGTCAACAATAAAAATGGCGGAATCAACTCATGCGACATAGCCTTCACAAATGATTTGTTGCAATTCAGTAAGGATCATGCTGAATTAACGCGAAAAACAACTGACGAATGCAAGAGCTTTTTCCTCGAAGACAAGATGGTTGTGGGCACATCGGCCATGATTGACACCGAACTCGACTGCATTGTAAATCAATATACTGAGCAATTCTGCAATCCGATGGTGATGTGGGGGAAATATCGGAAAGGATTATTCAAAACAATGTTGCCGGTGTCATTTCAGTTTCATCATGTTCAAATGGATGGCGGTCATGGTGCTCGATTTTTGGAGAATTTACAGGCGGAAATCAGAAAGTTTTTGACATGAAATATATTGTGCGACATGGTTGAAAAGAAAGATACATTTATGGCAAAACGTTTCGGATGTTCGTCAGGAGACACTAATCTGTCGGCGGAGCTGTTGTTGGAGAATAAGCCGAAACTTGTCCAAAATGCCGAAAAAAACGCAGGTTTGGACAAGTTTTGACTTGACTGATTAATTGTTGTATATGTTGTAACTTGTTTCTAATCAAATATTTAATGTTTTAATAAAACAAATCATCAAGTACAACATTGTTGGCTGAAATTTCAGAATACATGTTTGTTTTTGTTCCGTATGTTGTTATAATTGTTATTTGGAATCCCTTGCGTTGCTTGGTTTCCGACATGAATGTTTCGGCACGGTGTATGATTTTGTTGTATTCATCTTTTTGAAGAGAATATTCGTTTCTGGAGAATTTGATTTCACAGATGCTGATGATGCCGTCTGCTCTGTCGATTATCAAGTCTATTTGGGCGGACGGTTCGGTGGATGTGCTGCGCCAGGAATAATATTCGGTGTGGATTCTGTCCAAGTGCATTGCGGAAAGAATCTGGTCGATGTGGCACATGCAGACTCGTTCGTATGCAAGGCCGTAGAATGTGCTGATTTGCGGCGATCCGATTTTGTTGCTCCAGAAATGCTTGTCGGTGCTTGGCTTCTTGCAAAAGGCATTATGGAATACCGTGTAGAAATCAATCATCTGGTAGATGCCGCCATTGTGTTTTGTGCCGTTGTTGTACATTCTTATGAAGTCGCAATATTGCAAGTCATCGAGCATGCGTGTTAGGTTGCCGCTTGTGGGTATGTTGAGTTTCTCTGAAATTTCGTTGCGTGTAAGTCCTTTCTTGTGTTCGCATAGAAGCCTGATTATTTCCATGTAACCGTTGGGATTCTTGTATAAAGAACTGAATAGGCGGCTGTATTCGTCTTTCATTTCAGCCTCATCGCCGAAAAACAGTCTGTCGATATTGTTTGCCACACTGTCGTTGAAATCGATTTTGCTCAGATAATACGGTATGCCCCCCGTTGTCATAAACATCTGAAGCATGTCCATTCTTGTCCAGCATGTCTTGTGGTTTTTCGCGTAGAGTTCTACTTGTTTCAATGTGAAAGGACGCAGGTGGATGCTGTGGGTTATTCTGTTGTGAAGGCCGCCTTTGTTGTTCACAATGTTTCTGAGCATCCACGATGTCGCCGAGCCGCAGACGACAAACATCATGTTGTCCATCCATGAAGCTTTTCCGTTCCAGAAATAGTCGAGGGCGTGCGTGAAGCCTGAATGTTGGGTGTCGAAGCAGGGGAGTTCATCGATGAACACGACGATTCTTCCGTTTCGTCTTTTCTTTTTTGCAAGCAATGATGCAAGGACGTCGAACATGTCAATCCATGTCTTGGGTCTCGCTCCTGAATATCCGTGTGTCCGCAAGGCTGAAAAGAATGCACTCATTTCCTCTTCCCGGTTGCCGTCGATGATGCCAGTCGCGTAAAAGTCGAATTTGTCCTCAAAGTATTGTCTTACAAGGAAGGTCTTGCCAACTCTTCGTCTGCCGAATAAAGCAATGAATTCCGCTTTTCCGCTTGATTTGAAATTGTCGAGCAATTCAAATTCTCGTTCTCGCCCTATTATCTTTTCCATTGTCATTCAATGTTTTGAAACAGGCTGCAAAGATAATGAAATTATTTTACATAAAGCCGAAACTTGTCCAAAATGCCTAAAAAAACGCAAGTTTGGACAGGTTTTGCCGGATTGGATTATGTCATGAATGTAAATTTAATTGAAAAATCCGGTTTGTTTTTGTTTTGTCTTGATAAAAATTCATGTATTTGCCGTGTCATACTGAAAATATGACAAAACATATATAAAAGCGTTTTGCTTTATTTCTTCTGCTTGAAAATTTGGCGATTTAAAAGTAAATGAAGAAAAATAAGTAAGATGTTCATGCTTTGTGCGTGAGCTTTACTTGTTTCTGTATTAACTGGGTCACGCCAAATACCTCAAGCAGCGGAAACGAGTTGAGTTTCACGCTTTTTTTGTGCTTTGTCGGAAACAAGATGACAAAATACTGAAGCAAAAACTTTGTGATATGTCAACGTCAAACGAACGTATCATCTTGAACATCGGGAAGAGAATGGTTAAGGTTGCCGTGCATGAAATCCTGTATGTTGTCTGCGAAGACTACATCTGTTCTTTGACTGTGTCAGACGGTAGGACATATCAGGTTTCACGTTCATTGCAGTCTGTCCATGAGGAGTTGGACGGTTGTGGATTTCAGTACATCAGCCGAGATGTGCTGGTAAACATGCACCATGTAGTGGAGCTTCAGCGCACATCTGCCAGAAAATGGTGCGCCAAAATGAGCGACGGAAGCGTGTTTTTCGTTGCTTCGAGGCGGCAGAAAGGCTTCATGGAGGCATTTCTGACTACACGTTCACGAGCGAATACGACACGCTCACGTGAGTAAACCTACACGCTCACGAAAAATAATGACACAGTTGTATTTTGTCGATTGAAAACATTTATTTTTGGGGAAGTAAGATTCGCAGACAATATTTTTTGAATGTCGCTGTTAGTAACATGTTATTTGCAGTCTCATTCAGAATGTGGTTGGTAAAAACGTAAACATGAATGAAATTTGCAAAATAATAACCTTGACAAACATCTGGAGGCTCGGGAAAAACAACTTCAGCAGGTTGGTGCCTCGTCGGATGGATGATGCAGAGATGCTCTCTGACGACGTTCCTGATTTGTTGGCAGGCAGTGATCGGGAAACCAGAGATGGCAGGCAAAAGGCAGCCAATAATTAAAATTATACATAAAAATTGTCGAAATAATAAATTTGGAAATATGAAAAAAGACAAATTGATTCAAGAGTTTGAAAACTTGAAAATTGAAAATGCCAATAGCTTTGTTGGTGGTAAACATAATGAAAACTTTTGCGATCGTGAAATATATGCATGGACCGCTGATCCCAACGGACCAGCAGGAAATGGGCAAATGGATCCAACTGGCAGATACCAACAGGTGTTCGATTTGGACCCCACAACCAATGATACAATTGTAGGAGACACAATTTCAAACCGTCCCAGGTGGTAATTTTAATTTTTACGATTGCGTTGGGCGATATTTCGCCCAACGCAATTTGACAGATACTCCACCATGAAAAAAGTAAGCATATTCGTTTATCTGTTTGTAAGTTTTTCTTTCGTTTGGGCGCAGTATCCAAACGATGGTTTGTATTACAAAGCAAACATGGCTTATTGGACGCGCGATGATTCGGTAACCTATGCGCTTTATTCCAAGTTAGATTCCATCGAGCCAATTGATAGTTTTTACGACTTGTGGAACTATTATTTTGCTTCCGAGATGATGGAAGACTCGTTGAAAAGCAAAGAATTGTTGTTCCGTCTGGTCGCAAAAGGTTTGGACAAAGGCGGAGTCGAGCAGGCTTTTTTACATGACATCGGATTGCATAAGCGTTCCTATTGGACCGAACTGGATTCCGTAATCAGCATCGCGGAGAGCAAAAGATGCCAGCCTTTCATTGATTCATTAGCGACGATGAGGGAAATTGACCAAGCCGTCAGGCAAAAACCATGGACGGACGAAAACAGAAGAAAAATGAGGGTCATTGATTCAATTAACACTGTTAAACTCGAGTTGCTGATAGCACAATATGGTTTCCCGACATGGGAACTTGTCGGCCGCGACGGTGCTGAAAACGCATGGCTTATCGCTCAGCATTCTGCAACGCTCTTGCCTTGGTATTTGAAACACTACAGACAAGCCGTGCAGGAAAACAATGCTGATATTCACTGTTTAGCACTTATGGAAGACAGATTTCTAATGCATCAAGGCCGTCCTCAGATCTATGGTACTCAATTAAGTTTTAGCGATTCTGCGGTTGGATTTCACCCAATAGCCGATGTGAAGCATGTCAATGAACGCAGGTTTGCTGTTGGTTGGTGCCCCATTGAGAAGATTGCAAAAAGCCATGTTGGGGTTGATTCGGTTTTGATTTTCGCTGGAGATCTGGATTATTCAAATAATTATTATCCAAGTATTGTGAATTTGTATACTTCCCAACCAACTGATGAAAACGTTACGAGGAATTTTGTAATTGAGAAAACCACGATGTATTGTTTCCCATGCGATTTGGAAGCGTTTTCCTGTCATTTGTTTGAGATTGAGAAAGACACTGCAAGGGCGGTAATCCAAGCCAAAAAGATTGTACTATGTGGAAGGCGCATTGATGAGGAATGGAATTTACCCCAATTGTTGATGGATTCGGTAAGAGCAAATTACACCGAACTTCGTGCCGATTATGAAAGGATGATAACCAGGGATGACGACATGATGCTTAATGCGATAACTTTTTTCGACACGCTTGTCAAGGTTTTGGAAAGTGGTTCTTATCCTCGTTACACCATCGATGCGTGGAATGGAAACATCAAAAAACTTATTTCAACCAAGTCAAAAACATTGACAAAGAATGACTACGGTGCCTTTTTCGAATGGCTGTACAATCAAGTCGCTGTCGGTAACTATCATCTTTTCGACTACGCGGAATTGTATGATGAAGTGTATCATCGCCTATATGGGAAATCGTATTACGGGCAGAAACGTTTCGAGAAAAAAGTACGGATATATAAACCGAAGAATGTTGATGAGCGCCGCGCTGGAATAATGCTTCCGAGTTTGGAAATGTGGGAAAGAACAATGGAAATGTTGTGAAAAATGATGGATGTTAATTTGATGCGTTAAAGATATGGTAGTAGTGTTTTCCATAAATGAAGATAATTCTACAGAAGATGTGGTTGATTGGTTTGACCATTATGGAGAGAACTTTTATCGCATAAATAATATAGATGATATAAATTCTTTTATAGAAAAACATCAAATGTTATTGATTCCTGAAACGGAAAATGCAGTGACTTCGGTATGGTATCGAAAATCTCCCTCAAAGTCTTTGACAACAAATGTCTTCAACAATCCAAATACTGACAGAAGTGTTAGATTGTTTGCTTATTCTGAGCAAAATGGCTTGTTTGAATCACTGTTCTCTTTGCTTGGAGAGAAGAAATGGCTAAACCATTGGTCGAATAGTTCTCCTGCAAAATTCCATCAATTGTTACTGGCATCAAAATGTGGATTGAATGTCCCTGCTACGTATGTTACGAATTCCAAAGAACAATTATTGGATTTCATGTCACACCATGCCAGCATGATTGTTAAGCCTATACAAGATGTCGAATCCATTGAATTAGATGGGAAACGTTATTTTCAATACACAAAGGTACTTCACCGGGAAGATATTAACAGATTAAATAATACATTTTTTCCTGGCTTATTCCAAAAGGAAATTAAAAAGAATCTGGAAATCAGATCTTTCTATTTGGATGGCAAATTATATAGTATGGCGATATGCTCTTCATTTGACAGGCAAACTCAAATGGATTTTCGCCGATATAATGACAAATATCCCAATAGGACTATTCCATACCAATTACCAAAAGAAATCGAAAAGAAGTTGAACATCTTTATGGAGGAAATGAACTTAAACTGTGGCTCCATAGACTTGATATTGGATGATTCTGGAGATTACTATTTTTTGGAAGTAAACCCAGTTGGTCAATTCGGAATGGTATCCTATCCATGCAATTATTATTTGGAAAGAAAAATAGCAAACTTTTTAATTCAATCAAATAATGAATAAATCGTTTAAGGAAATTGTATATAAAAACAGGCTGCCCATCACTCTTTTGTTTATGGAAAATGTTGTTACAGAGAACACAAAACCATATATTTCCATAACCATTGATTATAAGAATGGTAAAAAAATGATCGCTCATGATTTTTACAAGCATATATCAACGTATTAAAGAAAACAAGCCGTTGTATTTCCGCTTTTGGGCGAATTGCATCTTGGTAAAGGGCTACAAGAACGGCATCCTGTTTGATTTGCAAAGAGGACGAAGCGTGAATGTCTCGCGTCTCTTTTGCGAAACATACGAACGCTATAAAGGCGAATGCATCAGTTCTGTTTTTAAAGATGAAAACTTTGATGAAAGGAAAGGCTATGTTAAAATGCTCGATTTCTTTATCAAAAACGACTTCGGAATCCTGACAGATGACGTAAATACACTTCCTGATTTGTCAATGGAATATGACTCCCCTTTCTGGGCCACCAACGTCATCTTGGAGACAGACAGCGATGCCGACCCAGGTTTTATGCTTGATGTCATTGAAAAACTATCTCAAGGGCATGTCCAAGCCGTACAGATTAACGACTGCGGCCATATTACAGTTCAACAACTTAGAAGGATAGGGGAAATCACAATCAACAGCCAACTTCATTACATCAACATATACACAAATTACAGAACAGCATATTCCCAAAAACAATTGAATTTCATATATAGGAACAACCGTTTTCGTAACATTATTTTTATGGGAGCTCCGAGAGAACGAGATTTCAACAATGAAGAAATGGGGTTGGCTAATATCGCTTACATGAAGAAGGTGATAGATTTTAAATGTTGTGGAAATGTCAGAAAAGATCTGTTTGTTTTCAATCAACCATTTTTCATCGAAGCTCACTCCTGCAACACATGTCTGAACCGCAAAATAAGTATTGATAAAAACGGGGTGATAAAAAATTGTACATTAATGGAGAATGGATTCGGCAATATACAGGACTATTCGGTCAGAGAGATTGTAGATTTGCCTGGTTTTCAAAATTTGTGGAATCTTTCGAAAGACGAAATTGATGTTTGCAAAGATTGTGAATACAGATATATTTGCACTGATTGCCGCCATTTCATCAAAGACAAAGAAAACATCAAGTCCCAACCATCAAAATGCAAATACAACCCATACATCGGTAAGTGGGAGGGGGAAAATGGCTATGTTTCTGTAGAAGAATGTGGTAAATATTTACAAAACACAGGGTATATTCCTAATGAAGATATAATATGTGAATTAAATAAAAGAATCGAAAATACTCAATGAGTTTCCCTTTTCCTTTCTTCCCTCAACTCGACGCCATGGACTGCGGGCCGGCTTGCCTCCGCATGATAGCGAAATATTATGGCCGTCATTATACCCTCGAAGGGCTGAGGCAACGCTGCCACATCAGCCGCGAGGGGGTGAGCCTGCTCGGGATAAGCAGCGCCGCCGAGGAGATAGGGTTCAAGACCATTGGCGTACACCTGCCGTTCAGCCAGCTAAAAGACGAAGTGCCGCTGCCGTGCATCGTCCATTGGCGACAAAACCATTTCGTGGTGGTGTATAAGATAAAGCGCGGAACGGTGTATGTGGCAGACCCCGCATCAGGGCTGCTGAAATATTCCGAAAAGGAATTTTTAGACGGATGGATAAGCCGGCACGACAACGGCAACGAAGGCATAGCACTGCTGCTCGAGCCGCAACCCGACTTCTACGCCGAAGAAGGCGAGAAACCCGACAAGGCAAAGTTCTCGTTCATACTCAAATACCTGAAACCTTACAGGAAACTCATCGCGCAGCTGTTCATGGGAATGATAATGGGCACGCTGCTGCAGCTCATATTCCCGTTCTTCACCCAGAGCATCGTTGACTATGGCATCGGCAACAGCAACCTGAGTTTCGTCACGCTGATACTCGTGGCGCAGCTCACCCTATACGTCGCACAGACCGCCGTGGAGTTCATCCGCTCGTGGATATTGCTGCACATAAGCACGCGTATAAACATCAGCATCATATCCGACTTCCTGATAAAACTGATGAAACTGCCGATAGGCTTCTTCGACACCAAGATGATAGGCGACCTCATGCAGCGCATCGGCGACCACCAGCGCATCGAGTCATTCCTCACCTCATCGACACTCAACACGCTGTTCTCGTTCGTCACGTTCATCGTGTTCGCAGTGATACTCGCTTTTTACAGCATAAAACTGCTTGTCGTGTTCCTGATCGGCAGCACACTCTATGTCATCTGGGTCTTGATATTCCTGAAATATCGCCGCGAACTCGACTACAAGCGTTTCTCACAGGCGTCGGCGGAACAGAGCAATCTCATACAGATGATAACAGGAATGCAGGAGATTAAGCTCAACAACTGCGAGAAACAGAAACGCTGGGAATGGGAGAACATCCAGGCCAAACTCTTCAAGGTGAGCGTCAGTAGCCTGAAACTCAGCCAGTGGCAGCAGAGCGGCGCGGTGTTCATCAACGAGACGAAGAACATCTTGATTTCTTATATCTCCGCAAGGGCGGTGATACAGGGCGACATGAGCCTCGGCATGATGATGGCAGTGCAGACCATCGTCGGACAGCTCAACTCGCCGATAAGCCAGATGATCGGTTTCATACAGAGCGCACAGGATGCAAAGATAAGCCTCGAACGTCTCGGCGAGATACACAACAAGAAAGACGAGACGGAAGATGGCGACGGCCGCACCTCGATATTCACCGACGACAGAGGCATCGGCATTGAGAGCCTCACTTTCCATTACGACCCATTGTCGGACGCGGTGCTCAACGACGTGAACCTCACCACTCCTGAAGGGAAGGTGACAGCCATCGTGGGCATGAGCGGAAGCGGCAAGACGACGTTGGTGAAGCTGCTGCTCGGCTTCTACCCGCCGACAGGCGGAAGCATCCGCGTCGGCGGAATAAACATGAAGAACATCGACCCGAAGGCATGGCGCGACCGCTGCGGAACGGTTATGCAGGAAGGCTTCATCTTCTCCGACAGCATCGCAAAGAACATAGCTATCGGCGAAGACCACATCGACGAGCGACGGCTGCTCCACGCCGCGAAAGTGGCGAACATACAAGACATGATAGAGAGCCTGCCTCTCGGCTACAATACAAAAATCGGGCAGGAAGGCAACGGCATCTCGCAAGGCCAGAAACAGCGCATACTGATCGCCCGCGCAGTCTATAAAAACCCCGATTATATCTTCCTCGACGAGGCGACTAACTCGCTCGACGCGAACAACGAGCGCGTCATCATGGACAACCTGCAGGAGTTTTTCAAGGGGAAGACGGTCGTTGTTGTGGCGCACCGACTGAGCACCGTCAAGAACGCCGACCAGATTGTCGTCATCAACCACGGAAAAATCACCGAGACGGGCACTCACGAGGAACTGACCGCACGACGCGGCGAATACTACACTCTGGTTAAGAATCAACTTGAACTTGGAAAATGAGCGACGAAATAATTGATAACAAAAGCGAAAGCTCCGAGCAGCACCTCAAAGGTCTCAACATCCACAGCGAGCAGGTCCAGGACATCATGGGGCGTCCTCCGGGATGGTTGGTGAGGTGCGGAATTTCAATCATTTTGCTGGTGATTGTGCTGTTGCTCGTTGGCAGCGCGTTCGTCAAATATCCTGAAGTGCTGACGGCGGCGATAAAAATCAACGCCTACAACCTGCCGGCGCAGGTGAAGGCACGCAGCACCGGGCGCATCGACACTCTGTTTGTCAGGGAAGGCGACACAGTTAATGCAGGTGCTCCGCTGGCTCTGATTGAGAATCCTGCAAAATATGAAGATGTCATTTTCCTGAAAGAAAACATGGCTTCAGTGGCGCACGACTCGGCGTGGCATTGTGACAGACCGCTCCAGCTCGGCGAGGTGCAGAACAGTTATCTGTCGTATGTCCAGGCGGTTAATGCCTTGACGTTCTTTGTCGGGAACGACTATCTCGGCGAGATGATAGCGTCGAAGAGAAAACAGATTGACGTCATGTCGAAGACGCTGAATAACTACAAACGGCAGTCGAGGATTGGGGCAGAGCAACTGTCGGTGGCGAAAGAGAAATTCGCCGTTGACTCCACATTGTTCAAAAAAGGAGTGATATCAAAAGTCAATTTCAGCGAGAGCAGGAATGTTTTTCTCCAGCAGCGTATGGCATATCAGTCGATGCTCATCGAGACTGACAACATGAGGCTGAGTCTGCTGCAAGCCGAACAGTCGGTGACGGAGCTGGAACAGAGCCGCAGTGAGCAACACAACGACCTTTCACTACAGCTTGAAATAGCGAGAGGACAGCTTGAGGCAAGCATCAGGCAATGGGAACAAAGCTGTCTTCTCGTGAGTCCGGCAAGAGGGACTATTGCGCTGACGATGTTCTGGCAACGGAACCAGAACATCACCGCAGGTGAGACGATGCTCGCCGTGGTGCCCGTTGAAAGGTCATCATATTTCGGCAAGATTTATCTTTCTCAACAGGGAGCCGGCAAGGTTAAAACAGGGCAGAACGTGAATATCAAACTTGATGATTATCCGTATATGGAGTTCGGTTTCGTGCAGGTCGGGCTGTCGAAGATGTCGCTGATGCCATACGAGGACGCCTCCGCCGGCAATATATACGTCATGGAGGTTGAACTTCCCGACAGCCTTGTCACACAATATGGAAAGTTCATCCCGTATCGTCCGGAGATGTCAGGCACAGCGGAAATCATCACGGAAGACATGTCGGTCCTTGTGAGATTGATAAACCCGATTCGGGCGGTGCTGAGGAGGTGATGTCCGACTGGCGTTTCTGGTTCTGGTGGCAGGCGGGCGGTGTATCTTAACAGAAGCTCCATACTTCGACAATGCGCCATCCATTTTGAAAAAATATTTTTAAGAAACGCCTGAAAATCAATGGCCGACGACTGAAAACAAGAACGAGTGTCAAAGTCAGGAAATAATTTCCCCGCCGTCCGTGAAATTCTTTGCGAACTTATGCGAGAGTTATCAATTTTTCGTAAGTTTGCAAAAATATTTTCGAGATGGAAACAAAACTTTTTGATGACGAGAAATACATTGATAACTCGTTGGATTACAACTTAGTAAGTGATATTTTGGATTTTTTGGCGTACATGATGACCCCGCAGTCGAAAAGTTCTATCGCAAGTAACATCAGGTACATAAACTATTCATATAAGAAGGTCGTAGTTGACAAGCATGTCGATTATTGTATTGAGAACAATCTCCTCATATCGAAAAGGAAAATTTACAACGGCAGGGACGAGACAAATGTCTTTTTTTTGCCCGTGTCAGCGCAGCTTGACAGGCTTTATGACATTTCCAAAGATGCCCAAAGGCTGAAAAAAGTCAGCAGATACAAGAACTTGCAATATTTTTCGATTTATGGCTTGTCCGACCTTCGTGATGCGATTTTCAGTTATTTCAACGGCAAAATTACGTATTTGTACAGACTTGCTGAAAACCCCCAATGTGATGAGTATGTCAAGGCGATGTTTTATGATGAGAGGTATTTCGGTTTTTTAAGCAGGCTTGCCCATAAGCAGACACGATGCGACAATCTTTTGCTTCTTACCGACCATGAATATGATGATATAGACGAAGACGGCGTTCAAATTCAAATAAGGCCGGTGTATGAATGGAGTGCGGAGTTTTTCAGTGAAAAGCCACATTGATAATATAACGTGAGTTTGACCAAATTAACAGCTTGAAACTAAATCAGTTATGAAGCGGAGTGCACGCCGCCAATGAATATGACACGCTCACAGGCATGAACTTACACGCTCACAAGAAATAATGACAAGGATGTAAATTGTTGATTTAAAATAAATACCTTCGCAACAGCAAACTGAAATAATTTAAAAGAGCCAACGTTATGAGTGGCGTAAACAAATTTTTTAATTATGAGACATGTCCTTTCTTTATGGTTTGTCTTGCTAACTTGCAGTGTGTTTTCGCAAAATAGCAACGTGTTGAATGTCAGTGTAATGGTGGCTGATTCAACTGGAAAGGCAATAAAAGACGTAGCCATATACAACTCAAAACAAAAAGTCATTGGTATTACCGACAGTTACGGAACTGCCACAATATCTGTAAATTATGGTGATTTTGTGGCATTTTCGCATATCAGTTTCGAAACGTTAAGGGTAAGCGTTTCCGACAAGAGCAACATGCTCATCATCATGAATGAAAAGAAGAACATGTTACCTGAAGTTGAAATTGTTGAAAACACGCCTCATCTGGCATATAACAACAAGGACGTTTGGATTGTCGATTACACCGTCGGCGAAGAAGGAATCTTTGCCATTACCACCACTGGAAGAAATTCGCATCTGTTACATCTCGGATTTGAACAAGACACGTTGTCAAAAAAGGAAATAAGCACCAAATACGAGCACATCACACGAGATGTCTTCGGGAACATCCATCTGATTGGTCCTGACTCAACTTATCAAGTGTATTCCGACAGACAAACAATGCATCTTTTGTACGGTGCGACTTTGGGGAAATACAATGAAACCTTCGCGCCGATTGCCACACTGACAGACAGCATTCTCGTGACAAAGAAATCGTTTTACGACGGACAGGAGATTGCGTTTTTTAAAGTAAATCTTAACAATAAGAAAAGCGTGTTTCTTTGCGATGTTTATAGCGAGGCCAAAGAAATGGCGAAAAATTGGAACAGAGACAATGTAAGACTACAACGTATTCTGAATTCCGACTTGGAACTCTTTTACAGCCCGATTGAACGACCAGAACACCGAGCGGAAATCAAGGAGAACATGCTTAAACGCCTTATGTTAAAAGAAATTTACGCACCAGTATTTAACATTGAAAATCACGTCTTTATCTTTGATTTTAACAAAAACGCCATCTATAAATATAACAAAGTCGGGGATTATGAAGACAGAATTGAAATTGTATTTCATAGAGGTTTTCGTAACAGCATCGAAAAAAAATGGTGCAACAACATCATTTTCGACACATCGAGGCAGGAATGCTATGCACAGTTTTTGGAAGACGGTATTGTGACATTAAAAAAAATTGACCTAAAAAATGGCAATGTGATTGGTACCTATATACTTGATGCTCACGTTTTTCCGACAAACATTCAAGTTTATGATGGCGTTGTTTATTATCAATTCATTGATGTCCGTCAAACTTACGGACAAGATTGCAGAAGTTTATACAAAATGACTTTAAAATGATAATCGTTGAAAATAAAAAATATTTGTGCAGTTAATAAAATCGTATCTTTGCGCACGAATTTTTGGGAATGCGTGTCTCGAATCGTCAAAAGCAGATTGTGAATTCTGTTGGTTTGGACGGTGAAATGAAATAAAATAAAATAAATTGAATTACAATAACTTATGAAAAGACACTTACTTGCAATCATTGCCATCATGATGATGGCATTCAACGCAAAAGCCCAGACAAGCGGACAATGCGGCGATAACCTTACGTGGAATTTTGACTCGTCAACAGGAACACTGACAATTAGTGGGACAGGTGACATGTGGGATGGTGTCTGTCCGTGGTGGGACTATTACCACCAGGTGACAGATTTAGTAATTGGCAACTCGGTAACATCAACAGGTGCCGGAGCGTTCGCAAATCATCCAAATTTGACAAACGTTACTTTGGGTAATTCTTTGATCAGTATTGGCGAATGTTCTTTTATGGGTTGCACAAAAATGCTATCAGTTGAAATTCCAAATTCAGTGTTGTCAATTGGTGACGAGGCGTTTTGTGCATGTTATCAGTTGTGCGATGTAACTATCGGAAATTCAGTTACTTATATAGGCGAATCGGCGTTTGAAAGCAGTGGTATCACTTCGATTGTTATTCCTGATTCTGTAGTTACTTTGGGTGGTAGTGTTTTTCACCAATGTAGAGATTTGGAATCGGTTGTTATCGGGGATTCTGTGATTGCCATACCGGAAAATGCTTTCGGAATGTGTTACAAGTTAAAATCTGTAACAATTGGAAACTCTGTTGTGTCTATTGGTGGTTATGCTTTCCTTTGGTGCATGGAATTGGAGAACGTGACACTGGGCAACTCTTTGGAAGCTATTGGTGAAATGGCTTTTAGTGAGTGTATCAATCTGAAAAACATCGAATTTCCAAATTCATTGAAAACGATAGGTCAAGAGGCGTTTGATGGTGTTGAATTAGAAAGTCTTACATTTGGAAATTCGTTGGTTTACATAGGAAGACAAGCGTTTTATAACAATTCCCAACTACAATCATTGACGTTTCAGAACTCGCCGTGTACTATAGCAAAAAGTGCTTTTTCATCTTGTTATGCATTGCAATCTGTCGAATTTGGGAATGCAATAGAAAGCATCGACACGTTGGCATTTTCAGGTTGCCCTATCAGATTGTTGGAGCTGCCGAACTCGTTGGTACATTTGGGCGACAGGGCATTCAGCGGTAACGATGAGTTGAGAAAAGTCACAATTCCAGCATCTCTTACATCACTTGAAGGCAATGTTTTCACTTTTTGCCATTATCTTGAGGAAATCATTGTCGATGCAAACAATCCGAAATACGACAGTCGTGATAATTGCAACGCAATAATTGAAACCGAAACGAATACGTTGATAACGGGTTGCAGAGCCACGTCTTTACCATATTCCGTAGAGGTTATTGGTCGGGAGGCTTTCGCCGGAGCGGGGATGCTCACGTCAATAGATATTGTCGGACAAGTCAACACTATTGGAGAATATGCCTTCCGTGATTGTACATATTTATCGGATGTCATAATAGGAGATCATGTTGAAACTATTGGCAGTCGAGCGTTTTATTCAGACTACAATATCAGAGAGATCAGTTGCCATGCGGTGATTCCGCCTGTTTGCGCTGACGATGTTTTTGAACAGGAAGTCGAAGTGTTGGCGAATCTTTATGTCCCGAATGGCTGCAAGGAAGCGTATGAAACCTCGCCCAAGTGGATGAATTTCCTGAATATCATCGAACGCGCTGTCGATGTCAATGAAACATCTTTATCCGCTGTTTCCATCAGTCCAAATCCCGCTTCGGATTTCATCAACATTACCTGTGAAAACATGAAATCAATCGAAATCTTGTCGTTGGAAGGAAAAATCATCAAGAATACGATGGTTTCAGGCAACATAACACAGATTGACATCAGCGATTTAAACAGTGGGGTTTATATTTGCAGAATCGATGGTGACAAAATTTGGAAAATCATTAAGAAATAGTTTTAAGAGAGAAATGTTGAGAATGAAGATAACAACGTCATTCTTAACTCTGAAAACTTCTAACTAATATAAAATGAAATAGTTGCGGAAAAATATATAAAATACAGTAAACCGCTTTTTTGAGAAAATGGATTTAAGTAAGATAAAACTCATTGCCGTCGATGCCGACGACACTCTCTGGGACAACCAGACCTATTACGACCGCGCGGAGGACGTTTTCACCGAGACGCTGAAGGAATACGGCCCGGCGGCGGAGCTTTCCGAGAAACTGTTTGAGATTGAATCGGCGAACATGCCGTTGCTCGGCTACGGCGGCAAGGCGGTCTGCATCTCGATGATGGAGACCGCGCTGAAAATCTCTGATTATAAGATAGATGGCCGCAAACTGCAGAAAATCATCACAACGGTGAAGTCGTTGTTCTCGATTCCCGTGCCGCCGCTGAAAGGCGTCGCCGAGACATTGCAGGTCATGCGCGACTCGCAGCGTTACCGCATAATCCTCCTCACAAAAGGCGACATCCTCGACCAGGAAAACAAAGTCAAGAGGTCGGGGCTTGAAGAGTATTTCGATAAGGTCGTTGTCGTTTCAAACAAGGGACTCGCTGAATATCAGCGACTTTGCAAAGACGAGAACGTGAAACCTGAAGAGTTCCTGATGATCGGCAATTCGTTCAAGTCGGATATAAGCCCCGTTTTGGAAATGGGTGGCTACGGAATCCATATCCCGTTCCACACGACGTGGCGGCATGAGGTCGTTGAGACATACGAGCACCCGAATGTCGTGAAAATCAGTGAGTTCTCGGAAGTGTTGGATGTTCTGGAAATGAAACGTTGAGTGTGTTTGGCTTTTAATCTTTCAAGCAGCCGATAGGGACAACGAGAACGCCATCGGGACGACGGTAGGCGTATGAGCCGACGCCGGTTAAGACCATCATGAATGACGGCTGCGGCATTTTCGTCGTGTCGATTTTGTCGGCCATTTTCTTGAGCGTCGCCGCCGCTTTTTCGATGTTGTCCAAGCCGCCGAGTTTGATCTCAATCAGGGCATACGAGCCGTTGCGTCGGTGAAGTACCGCATCGCATTCAAGGCCTTTCGAGTCGCGGTAATGGAAGATTTTCCCGTCCATGGCATCGGCGTATGTGCGCAGGTCGCGGACTGCCATCGTCTCGAAGAACAATCCGAAGCTGCAAAGGTCATTCAAAAGGTCATCGGGGCTTATGCCGAGTGCTGCGGTGGCGATGCTCGGGTCCGTAAAATACCGTGTGTCAGTGCTTTGTATAGCAATCTTACTTCTTAGATTCGGATTCCATGCGGGCATGTCCTCAATCACAAAAATCTTCCTCAGCGCACCGACATAGTCGGAAATCGTCTCCGATGAAATTGATTTGTTGTCATTGTCGATTATCTCGGCGTTCATCTTCTCGAAACTTATTGACGAGCCTTGGTTGCGGGCGTATGACCTGAGAAGCAGACGTGCACGTTCGCTGCTGCGTCTGATGTTATCAACTCTGTGAATGTCAACATTGTAAATTGCGTCGAAATAATCAAACGCTTCGTCAAGGGCTGCGTTTTTCCTCAGCAATGTCGATTTCGGCCATCCGCCGCGGCATATAAGAAATGCCAGCTGTTCGATGTTGATGTCGTTTGACGGCGTGCCGAAATCGACCCCGTTGAAGAGGTCGCTGAGGCTGACGCTTCCCGACGACTCCTCCGATTCCCACAGGCTCATGGTTCTCATCTTGAGCCGTCCTATTCGGCCTGTCCCGCTGTGTATCAACGAATCCTGCTCCGGCGGCACGCTGCTTCCCGTCAGGATGAAATGCCCTTCGCCTTGACGCTCGTCAACCTCCGACCTGACCATGTCCCACAGCGGAGTCATCGTCTGCCACTCGTCAATCAACCTCGGCGTGTCGCCTTCAAGCAACTTCTTCGGCTGCATCTGGAAATCCTGTTGCGCCTCCTTTAAAACAGTAATGTCGCCCAAATTGAGGATGCTTCCCGCAACTTGTTTGGCGGTCGTAGTCTTGCCGCACCACTTAGGACCCTCAATCAAAATCGCACCTTTCCCTTCAAGCCTCCGCCGTAGCATATAGTCGGCAATCCTTTGCTTGTATTTTACTTCTTTTGACATAAAAATTCTATCATTTTATTTCGGCTGCAAAGATACACATTATTTTGGAGTTACAATATTTTTCCGACATTTTTTCTAAAATTTTTCCGACACTTTTCCCAAAGTTATTCCGATACTTTTTCCAAAGTTATTCCGATACTTTTTCCAAAGTTATTCCGATACTTTTCCCAAAGTTATTCCGATACTTTTCCCAAAGTTATTCCGACACTTTTTCCAAAGTTATTCCGATACTTTTTCCAAAATATAACTCATTTATATTATTAACCGAATTGAATTTTAATGTATTTTTGCATCTCAAATCAGTTTTGAATTTTACGTTGAAATCATGAACATCGAACAATTCCGTGAATATTGCTTGTCGCTTCCTTTCGCGACAGAAGACATGCCTTTCGATGATACCGTGTTGGTTTTCAGGCTTAAAGGCAAGATCTTCGGTGCGATAATTTTAGACAAACCGAATTTGGTCGTTTTGAAATGCGAGCCCGAATATGCTCTTGAACTTCGTGAACATTATCCTGAAATCGAAGGTGCTCACCATTGGAACAAAAAATATTGGAATCAGATTCATCTCGACGGGCAAATTCCTGATGAACTTGTTGAATCTCTTTGCAGGCATTCTTTCGGCGAAGTGAACAAGAAATTGCCGAAAAAGGAACAGGTCAAATTTAATTGTTAATAAATATTAACAAAAAATAAGAAAATGTTAAAAAATTTTAAATCACTACTTTTGATTGCTGTAATTGCACTCACATTTGCTTCTTGCGAAGATGAAAGAAATACTGTGAGTTATTGGGAAACTGACGAGGCCTGGTTTCAGACCGGAAAGGAAATCGATGAAAACTTTGTCGATGCCTTTTATATTGTTTCCACAAATGTCATGCGCTCTTTTGATTCTTTGGGGAAGGAACATTATACGGCGGTTCTGGACGAAAACGAAAGAAAGACCTTGGCGATTGAAATGGAATTTGTCCAAAAGACAATTTTCCCCGATTCGATAAATTACTATTCGCCTTATTATCATCAGTTTACGATGAGTACCTTGGCGTTGTCTCAAGATGATTTCGAGGTGATTTATGACAGTGTGAAAAATGAAGTCTTCGACGCGTTCGATTATTATATGCGGACATGGAATAACGGCCGACGTTTTGTGATAATCGGCTTCAGCCAGGGTGCGATGATGACAAAGGAACTCCTGAAATATATTGACAGTGAACAATATAGCCGTCTTGTTGCGGCATACGTGATTGGAAACGGAATAAGTGAAGAGGATTTGGAATGCGAACATATTGTCCCTGCGGAATCGGCGTCAGACACCGGCGTCACAATCTCGTTCAACTCGGTGGAAAGTCCCGACGGCATCTGGACGCCTGTCTATGAAAACTCCGTAACATGCATAAATCCAATAAATTGGACCACCGACGCAACTCCGGCCGATTTCAGTTTCGGCGGGCAGAATGTTACAGCAACGGTTGACACCGTCTTGAATGTCGTGATAGTTGAGGATTTTGAAAAACCGGAACTGCCATTCACAGAGGTATGGCCGGAAGACTGTCTGCATTTCTATGACATACAGTTTTATAATAACTCATTGAGAGAGAACGTCTTATTAAGAGCCTACAAACGTTAAATTTTATTTACAATTAAAAGTTAATAATTCTTTACAAATGGTGAAAACGGATTTTGTAAGAAAATATTCAAATATCGTAAAATTACATGATAATGAATAAATTATACGATACAATGCTGTCAAAACGCGATGATTCTCAAGTTGCGGGATTATCACGTTTCTTCAAGACCGGCAAAGGACAATACGGCGAAGGTGACAAGTTTCTTGGCATTAAAGTCCCGGTGACACGAGGCGTTGTCAAGGAACTTTGGAAAGAGACGACTTTCGACGAGCTTGAAGAATGCATCGCGAGCGAATATCACGAGGTCAGGCTCGCCGCGCTTTTGACACTTGTGCAGATATTCAAACACTCTAAAAATATCAGAAAAGAGTGCGTTGATTTTTATCTTTCTCATACTCAATACATTAATAATTGGGATCTGGTCGATTTGAGCTGTTACGAGATTCTTGGCGCATGGCTTCTCGACAAGGACAGGACGTTGCTTTATGACCTTGCCGGAAACGGGAAAACCATCTGGGAGCAACGAATCGGGATTGTCAGCACGATGGCGTTCATTAGGAATGGCGAGCTTGACGACACTTATAAAATCGCCGACATTTTCCTTGAAAAGCCTTTGCCGTTGCATGACTTGCTGCAAAAAGCCGTCGGCTGGCTTGTGCGTGATGCGGGCAAACGCGACATGGACCGTCTTCGCGAATGGCTGGAGCCGCGACATGAAACGATGCCGCGGACGATGTTGCGGTACGCGATAGAGAAACTGCCTGAAGGGGAGAGGAAAGGGTATCTGAAGCAATAAAAAAAGCACTCGGTTGAGTGCTTTTTCTTCTTTCAAGTCGTTGATTAGTTTTCTTTCTTCTTGAGAACTTCCTTGATTCTTGCTTTCTTTCCGCGGAGACCTCTGAGGTAGTAAATCCTTGCCCTGCGGACTGAACCGATCTTGTTGACTTCGATGCTGTCAATCATCGGGTCTGCAATCGGGAAGATTCTCTCAACGCCGACGTTGTTGGAAATTTTTCTGACTGTGAACGTTGCCACCTTGCCTTCACCAGCACGTTGAAGCACAACACCCTGGAATTTCTGCAAACGCTCCTTGTTTCCTTCAACAATCTTGTAAGTCACGGTGATGGTGTCACCTGACTTGAATTGCGGAAAATCTTTCACTTGTACTTGATTTTCAACAAATTGGATTAACGGGTTTTTCATTTTATTTATTATTTATTTGTTTAATTTTCTGACTTTAAAAAAACGTGCAAATATATAAAAAAAATCAATGCACAAAACATTTATTTATTTTTTTTCAAAAATTCGTACATCTCCGGCCTTCTGGCTTTTGTCCTCTCTAATGCCTGCTGGTATTTCCAGGCGTTTATGACCGCGTCGTTGCCCGACAGAAGCACGTCGGGGACGGCCCATCCTTTGTACTCGCGCGGCCTTGTGTAAACCGGCGGTGACACCATCCCGTCCTGAAAAGAGTCGGAAAGCGCCGATGTCTCGTCGGAGAGAGCGCCGGGGATTAACCGGACGAGGCTGTCGGTGAGTACCGCCGCGGCAAGCTCGCCACCTGAAAGGACGTAGTCGCCGATAGAGATTTCCATTGTCACCAAATGTTCGCGGATGCGCTCGTCGATGCCTTTGTAATGCCCGCAAAGCATGATGAGGTTCTGGTTCATAGATAGCTGATTGGCAACAGGTTGCGTGAGCATGATGCCGTCAGGACTCATGTAGATGACTTCATCGTAATCGCGTTCCGATTTGAGTTTTGAGATACAGTTGTCAACTGGCTCAATCATCATCACCATGCCGGCGCCGGCCGAAAACGGATAGTCGTCAACACGCTTGTGTTTGTCGGTACTGTAGTCGCGAAGGTTGTGTAAATGTATGTCAACCAAGCCTTTGTTGATTGCTCTCTTTACAATGGATTCGGTGAACGGGCCGTTGAACATTTCCGGAAAAATGGTGATGATGTCTATGCGCATTTTGTATAATTGTTGAAAAAAATTCAAGTTGCAAAATTAGTAAAAAATTCAAAAAAAATTGTACTTTTGCAGCCGTATTAATAAAGGTATAAAAGATGAAGAGAATTTTATCGTTAATTGCTTTTCTGACAATGCTTTGCGGAGCATACGCACAGGTCGCACCGAGCCGTTACTGGGTGCAGTTCACCGACAAAAACAACTCGCCTTATTCAATTGACAGGCCGGAAGAGTTTCTTAGTCAGCGTTCTATCGACCGCCGCGTGAAATACGGCATAGAGATTGACGAGTTGGACATCCCTGTGAATCAGTGCTATATCAACGCTGTGGCTGAATGCGGGGCCGAAATCCTTAATCCTTCCAAGTGGCTTAATGGTGTGACAATCAGGACTTTTGATGAGTCAGTTCTCGATGATATAAATGCGTTGGAATTTGTTTCAGAAGTCCGTGCATGCGTCGATGAACCTGTAAAAAAGGAAATCAAGGACAAGTTTTATTTCGAAAATATACGTTATGAGATTGAGGGTAGAAATATCTGTGATAATTATTATGGCTATGCCTATCCGCAGATAAATCAGTTGAACGGCATCGCAGTACATCAGGCTGGTTACACTGGTGAAGGCGTTTTGATTGGGATTTGTGACGGAGGGTTCGCTGGTGCCGACAACATTGATCTCTTTGCGGCGGCCCGCAACGAAGGCCGGTTGCTCGGGACGCGCGATTTCGTCCACGGTGGCATCAATGTCTTCAACGAAAGCGCTCATGGCACCGCCGTATGGGGGCTTATCGGTGGCAAGATAGAAAACACATACGTCGGGACAGCCCCTGATGCCATGTTTTTCCTTTGCAGGACGGAAGATGTCGGATCGGAGAATGTCATAGAAGAATACAATTGGGTGTCGGGCGTCGAGCTTCTCGACAGCATCGGCGCCGACATCATGAACTCGTCACTCGGCTATATCACTTTCGATGACCCTCTGATGAATCATACCTACGACCAGATGGATGGCAAGACATGCGTCGCCACGATAGGTGCCGAGATAGCCTGTTCACGCGGCATTATGGTGGTCAACTCCGCCGGCAACGAAGGCTCGGTGGGTAACGAATGGCGCTGGATGGGTGTGCCGGCTGACGGCGAGAACGTGTTCACGGTAGGCGCAGTCAATGTCAACGGGGTGCGCGCGGAGTTCAGTTCGATAGGACCAACAAGCGACAACAGGATAAAGCCTGACGTGATGGCTCACGGACAGGATGTGTATGTCACTGGCAGCATGAACGACTGGTTCAGCCCAGGCAGCGGCACGTCGTTTTCATCGCCAGTCACTTGCGGAATGACGGCATGTCTCATGCAGGCGATGCCACAGAAAACACCAGCCGAAGTCAGAGACTGCATCAGAAGAGCAGGCAACAGGTCGGACAATCCAGATAGCTTCTATGGCTATGGCATCCCCGATTACATGGAAGCGCTGAATTTCCTGTCGATTTCCGAGACAGAAAACACATCTGATTTATGCATGAAAATCTATCCAAATCCATCAAATGGCGTTATTTTTGTTGATTTCGGCGTGGAAGGCGATAAAAACGTTCAGGTGTTCGATGTGTTAGGTAAAATGATTTATAATGTTGATATTCAAGATGATGACTCAAAGATTCAAGACTTTTTGACAAATTTGTCCTCAGGGGTGTATCTTGTGAAAATGACATCTGAATCACAAAATGAGACGTTGAAAGTCGTTAAGAATTAAATAGTTGCAGAATATTTAAAATTTTTTTGAAAAAAATCGTTGCGAAAGTGTTGCACGTATTGAAAAAATATGTATTTTTGCGGCGTCTTTTGAGAGGGAGTTAAATGCTAAAGGTTCTTTGAGAAACTCCTGATCGGAGATGGCGAAGCCCAGGTGGTGAAATTGGTAGACACGCTACTTTGAGGGGGTAGTGACGAATGCGTCATGCAAGTTCGACTCTTGTCCTGGGCACCAACGGAATCCAAGAAATTCCACCCAAAGCCCATGTGGTGAAATTGGTAAACACGCTACATTCAGGGTGTAGTGAGCGGACGCTCTTGGAAGTTCGAGTCTTCTCATGGGCACAGAAACAGAATCGGCAAATGCCGATTTTTTTTTGTACATACATTGATTTTAAAGTCTATGAAATTTGTTGATGATAAAAAACAAAAAAAGACTTGCGTTGCTTAAAAATGTTATTTATCTTTGCGAAATTTTTCTTATGTAGGAAAAATGAATTTGATACGATAGAATCAAGATATTCAGAGATTTATGAAGGTTGCGTTAATAGAAATATAATAGAAAAATAGACAATGGCAAATTTCGCTTTAATAGGTGTTGCAGGATATATCGCACCACGTCATTTGAAAGCAATAGCTGACACGGGCAACAAGCTTGTGGCCGCATACGACAGGTTCGACAGCGTCGGACGTCTCGACAGTTTCTTCCCCGATTGCTCGTTCTTTACGGAACAGGAGCAGTTCGACAGATTCTGCAGCAAGGTTAAGGGCACTGACGAAAACATCGACTGGCTGTCGGTCTGTACTCCTAACTACACACACGACGCGTTCATCCGCTACGGCCTTCGTATCGGTGCCAACGTCATCTGCGAGAAACCTGTGGTGCTAAACCCGTGGAATATAGATGCGTTGATGAAAGTGGAGGAGGAGACAGGCATGAAAGCCTATAACATATTGCAGCTCAGACTTCATGACAGCATCGTGGCCCTGAAAAAGAAAGTGGAGGAAGGCCCGAAAGACAAGATTTACAACATTGATTTGACATATATCACATCGCGTGGCAAATGGTATTATTCGTCATGGAAAGGCGACAACCACAAGAGCGGCGGCGTCGCCACGAATATCGGAGTGCATTTCTACGACATGCTACAGTGGATTTTCGGTCCGGTGCAGGAGAACATAGTTCACGTGATGAGCTTCGACCGTGTGGCGGGCTATCTCGGACTGAAGAACGCCAGGGTGCGTTATTTCTTGAGTATCAATGCCGAATGCCTTCCGCCAAATGCGGTTCAGGGTGAAAAGAAAACGTACCGCACGCTGAATATCGACGGCGATGAGTTCGAGTTCAGCGAGGGGTTCACCGAACTTCACACAAAGAGTTATCAGAACATCTTGGCTGGCAATGGATTCAGAATCTCGGAGGCACGGAACTGCATCCAGATTGTACACGACATACGTAATTCAAAGCCAATCGGTCTTGTCGGTGACTATCATCCGCTTGCGAAGATGCCATTGGCGAAGCATCCGTTCGGGTGGGAAGATGTAATGTATTGAGTATTTGAGGATTTAAAGGCATCGGAATTGATAGAAGAGAATAAGATACCGGTTTTTAACAACGTCCGCGAAGGTGACATTGTCAGGTGGTGCAAGAGACACCAGAAAGGTATCTCCAACGATGTCGCGTTCGACATATCATCTCTGAAAGACGAAGAGCTTGAAAAGGTTTTCAGGGTTCTGTTTAAGCCTATAACGGATGAAAATGTTGCGTGGTTGAGAAGATATTCGGCCGACAGCTTCAATGTGCCCGACGGTACGGCTCATGTCGTTCTTGCCGAATGGCTTCTTAACAACCAGCGTTATCTTAACAGATATTTGATTTCTGTAAATCAAAAGCTTGAGACCGGTGGTTATCTGATTGCCTCATTCGAGACGGCGAAAAAACGCCACGACAAATATTACAAGGCGGGGCATCCGAGGTGGTTTGCGAGACTGCTGTACGGATTCGATTTCTTCTGGCATCGCATGTGCCCTAAGATGAAGCTGACCAAGAAGTTCTATTTCTGTGTCACCGGAAAAGTCAGACGTGCATTACCGCGTGTAGAGGTGCTTGGCAGACTGTATTATTGCGGCTTCGAGTTATATAGGGAGCTGTATGTCGGCGAACATTATTTCATCATCGCAAAAAAAGTTAAGGAACCGAGCACGGATGAACATCCGTCGTACAGCCCTCTGATCAAACTGAAGAGAGTGGGCAAGGACGGTAAGATAATAAACGTATATAAGTGCCGCTCGATGTACGCCTATTCAGAGTATCTTCAGAAAGAGATGTTCGACTCAAACAATCTCGACAAGGGAGGCAAGATACACGATGACTTCCGCATCACCGAGTGGGGACGCATCATGCGGAAGTACTGGATTGATGAGTGGCCGATGTTTATCAATGTGTTGAAGGGAGAAATGACAATAATCGGCGTGAGGCCGTTGAGCCAGCATTATTTCAGTCTGTATTCGCCTGAACTTCAGCAGCTCAGGACGAAATTCAAGCCCGGAATGCTGCCTCCGTTCTATGCTGACAATCCGGAAACGCTTGAGGAAATCCAGGAAAGTGAGATGCGTTACCTGAAAGCGTATGAGAAACACAAGCTGCGCACAAAGTGGGTGTATTTCTGGAAAATCATGAAGAATATCTTGATTAAACACAAACGTTCCAACTGATTTTATCTTAAGATTGACGCTGTTTTGGATGTTGAAATAAGGTTGATAATTTTATTAAAAATGTCAATGCTGTGTGTCAATCAATGAAAAACAAATGTTATATTTGCACTTTTGGGAATTTAGACGCATGAAAGAAACTGTCAATGCGGAAAAACTTGACGGTATCTTTGTAACGTCTTGATTTTTATCTGATTATTGGAATGCCTATTGGGTCAGATGTGACTCAAGGGGCGAAGCTATGCAAAGACATCAGTGTGTTTTTTTGAGTAATTTCACGCATGAGAGAAGATAATTGGGATGTAGTGATTAAGCCGAAGGACCGCATGTTGGCCATCGACTTCAAGGAGATGTGGCGCTACCGCGACCTCTTCACGCTTTTTGTCAGGAGGGATATATCGACCGCATATAAGCAGACAGTGCTCGGACCGCTCTGGTGGATCATCAACCCGGTGCTGTCGATGGTCGTCATGGTGGTGGTTTTCGGAGGCATAGTCGGCATTCCGACGGATGGTGTGCCGGCGACAATGTTCTACCTGCTCGGCCCGGCGGTGTGGGGGTATTTCTCAAGTTGTCTGACAGCTACTTCCAACTCATTCGTAACCAATTCAAACATCTTCGGGAAGGTCTATTTCCCGAGGATGATAATGCCGTTTGTGGCGGTAACGACAAATTTGGTCTCGTTTGGGGTGCAGATGCTGATCTTCGCCGGATTCTACACATACTATGTGGCAACAGGCGTGTCGATAGCACCCAATCTTGTCGGGCTTCTTTTCCCGTTCCTCGTTGTGATGCTCGCACTCACGGCGGCTGGCTTCGGCATGGTGGTGTCTTCGATGACGACAAAATACAGGGATTTGCAGTTGGTGTTCACATATTTTGTGAATCTGTGGATGTATGTCACGCCGGTGATATATCCTTTGAGCATGGTGACGAACCCGAAGCTTCACACTCTGATGTCGTTGAACCCGGTGACGCCGATACTCGAAGCCGTGAAATACGGCCTGATGGGAGTCGGCGACTTCAGCTGGCTGTGGCTCGGTTATAGTTTTGTGTTTATGGTGGTTCTGTTGGCATTCGGCATCATTGTCTTCAACAGGACACAGAAATCGTTTATGGATACGGTTTGACCAAAACCAAAACTAAAACCAAAACTAAAACCAAAACCCAAACCCAAATCGAAACTAAAACTAAAAGCAAAATTATATGAGGAACTTTAAGAATTATAAGGTGTGGAGGGATGCTGTTGATTTTTCCACAAAAATTTATCAGGTGACTGATAAAATGCCTTGGTTTGAGAAAAAAGGACTGTGTGATCAGTTGCAGAGGGCATCAGTGTCAATTAGCTCTAATATAGCTGAAGGCTGTGCGAGACATTCTGACTCTGATTTTTCACATTTTTTAGATATAGCACTTGGATCTGCTAATGAAGTTGAAACTCAATTGATTATATCGAAAAATGTTGGTTATATAGAAGAAAAAATATTTTGTGAATTAATTGGTGGTGTCCGAGATATTCAAAAACAAATATCCGGACTGATAAAGATAATCCGAAAGTAATCAAACCACTCTTAATGGTTTTGGTTATGGTTAAGGTTTTTGGTTTGATTATGGAGAATTTCACGACAGAGATAAAACCCAAGGACAAGCTGTTCAACCTTGATTTGAAGGAGGTCTGGGCGAAGAAGTATCTGCTTTGGCTGTTCATCAAGCGTGACATCCTCGTGCAGTTCAAGCAGACGATCTTCGGTTTGGGGTGGTATTTCATCTCGCCATTGATTTCCACTGGCATTTACATCATCATATTCAGCCGCGTGGCGGGCATCCCGACCGATGGCATCCCGCAGCCGTTGTTCTATCTTTCCGGTGTGTGTCTGTGGAACTATTTCTCGCAGTGCCTGACCAAGATTTCCGAGACTTTTTCCTCGAATGCCGACCTTTTCGGAAAGGTGTATTTTCCGAGGCTGATAATACCGATTTCGCAGGTGGTGTCGCATCTTTTCAGGTTCTCGATCCAGATGGCATTGTTTGTGGTAGTTTATGTTGTCTATGCGATTCTCGGCACGCATGTAAGTCCGAACTGGTACCTGTTGCTGTTCCCTGTTTTGGTGTTCATGCTTGGGTTCACGGCGATGGGTTTAGGGTTGATAATCACATCGATGACGACGAAATACCGCGACCTGAAGAATTTCTTCGGAGTGTTTGTCTCATTGTGGATGTATGCCACGCCGGTTGTGTATCCAATGAGTGTAATAAAGAACGAGACGTTGGCAAACATCATGAGGCTCAATCCGTTGACATCCATCACAGAGGCGTTCAAGTACGGTGCCATGGGCGCCGGCGAGTTCAGCTGGGGCTGGCTCGCCTACAGTTTCGGCATCATGGTTGCGTTGCTGCTGATTGGCATGCTGATGTTCAACAGGAGGCAGAAGGTGTTTATTGACACTATATGATATGGAAAAGATAACATTATGCAAGTAAAACATAATGTTTGTTAAGCATAATAAGAAGTTTATAAAGACTCTCTCATACTTCATCGGAGACCCGTTTTCCAGGCGTTTTTTGTTGGAATGAGAAATGCGTTCCTGATGAAAAGAAACAGATTAAATGTGGGATATTGTTTTTTGCACAACGCAAACAAAGGTTTGATTCTTCGCATTGGTCCAGACAAAGGTGGGAGATTTTGAGTAGTAACAAACCTAAATATAAAACAACCGTGCATCGCCTAAGTGCAACTCCGCTGTAACTTAAATTTTGGTATATTTTTCAAAGGTGATGATAGAGAGTGTCGAGAGACCCTTGGCCGACCCTCGACCAAAAAAAGATAGTTAAAACACAGAGAAAGAACAGATGAAACAATAACCTCACGCGCTAAAATGTATATAACTAATATATATTAACAATCTGTAACCGTTCACAAAATTGGATAATAGACAAAATGTTTAAATTTAGAAAAATCAAAAGATGGTATAAGGAGTGGTATTTTAAAAGGTATGGTATAGATAAAAAAGATTACGCCAAAATTTCATCTTTTGGACTGCCCATACTGGATATAAAAGGACACCTTCAAATTGACACTAGAATTCATCTGACAAATACATTATCAGAATCAACGTTAGGTGTAAATAGACCATGTAAATTTCTCATTTACGAAAACGCATATCTTCATTTTAAAGGATATTGTGGAATGAGTAATACCGTAATCATTGCAGCAAAAGGTATTACAATTGGAGAACGGGTAATTATAGGTGCAGGCTGCACAATTATGGATACAGACTGCCATTCCTTGGAGCCTACGGAATGGATGACAGAGGAAGATGAGTTACATGCGCAAAAAAAAGAGATTGTAATTGGAGACAATGTATTTCTTGGAACACAATGTATAATATTAAAGGGCGTCCATATAGGTGACAATTCTATAATTGCGGCAGGTTCTGTAGTTTCTAGAGATGTTCCTGCAAATCAAATATGGGGAGGTAATCCCGCAATGTATCTTAAGGAAAATAGTTTCAATTCTTCACATGAAAATTTCCATAATAATACCCACCTTTAATAGCTCAAAGATTGTTCATCGTGCGCTTGAAAGTATAGTATTCCAAACATATCAAAATTGGGAAGTGCTTCTTATGGATGGGGCATCCACAGATGATACAGTGCGTGTTGCAGAGTCTTTTGCCGACTCTCGTATTCTTATCTATTCAGAGCCAGACGAAGGAATTTACGACGTCATGAATAAAGGTATTGACAGAGCAACTGGCGATTGGCTTTACTTTTTAGGTAGTGATGACTGTTTGTACAATGAGCATTCGTTGGAACTAATAGCCCAAGAGTTAGATGATAAATACGATGTTGTATATGGTGATGTTAATTCGGAATTGCCAATAACACATAAGGGCGAGTGGAAATTAGAGACTCTTCTGGCTAATAGATGTCATCAGTGTATCTTCTATCGCCGCTCTTTCTTTGGTGATTCGCTTCGCTATAATCTGCGGTATCGTTTTTTAGCTGATTATGACATAAATCTTCGTTGGTTTTTAGGGAAGACTTATAATTCAAAATATGTTCCGATTACTATTGCGTATTATGGTATGAATGGTGTTAGTGCCAATCCTGAAAACACAAAGAATGATTTGTTATGGCAAGATATTGGTTTAAATTTGCTCCGCTATGGATGGAGAACATTACCACCTATATACAAGAAACGTGCTGCGAGGCTTTGGGCAGATCATACCAAAAGTATTTTCCAATATGTGATAGCAAAAATGATTTGGAGTTATTATTTTGTTATTTCAAAAATTGTAAAAGAGTAGACATTTTAGTTGTCCTTTGTTTACTATCCAAGATATACAACGTTAGCGTATTAGAATATGAATAGCACCCCTCTCGTTTCGGTTATCATTCCAAACTATAATCATGCTCGGTATTTGGATCAGCGCATACAGACTGTGCTGAATCAGACATATCAAAACTTCGAGGTTATCATCTTAGATGACTGCTCGACGGATAATAGTCTTGAGGTGATTGCCAAATACAAAGATAACCATCATGTTTCGCAAGTGGTCGTCAATGAACAGAACTCTGGTAGCACCTTCAAACAATGGGACAAAGGCATACATCTTGCCAATGGCGAACTTATCTGGATTGCAGAAAGTGATGACTATTGCGAGTTGAATATGTTGGAGGAACTAGTGAAAGCAATGATGAAAAAGAAGAATGTAGTTGTAGCATTTTCATCATTTGTAATATTTTCCGATGACGGATATATTAGTAAAGCCAAAGAAAGAGGAACATTATATTTTAGAAGTCCACAATTTATTTCTAAACGAATGTTGCGTGGTAATGTAATAATGAATGCGAGTGGTGCAATCTTTAACAAAGAAATCTATCATCAGATTTCACAAAATTTTCAAACTTTTCAAAGTGCTGGAGATTATATGTTTTGGACAGAGGTCGTGGCGTTCGGTGAAATAGCAATGGTAAAGAAAAATTTAACTTACTTTAGAATACATACTGGTTCTGTTACGAGCGATAATGTCTCAAAAGGTGTTACGCCATTTGAGGAAAAAAGAGTGTTTGATTATATTTGTCAACATTATGTTCCTTCGAAATGGCAAAAACATATTGCTCGTTCAATTAGAAATAAGGCATTCTCAGCTCGAAATTTTGATTCAATGGAAATAAAAAGTAGAATACTTAGATGTTGGAAAATTGAGCATCATGTACCGCTATTAGAAAAGTGCTATTTATTATTGTCTCATTTTTTGGAGAACCATTTAGAAATAATTATTTAGTTTATGAATATCTTGTTTGTATCACCAAGTTATAATCCTCTCGATGGTACAGGTTGGGGATCTGTACAAAGAACAAACCTTTTATTTGAGGCTTGTACACAATTAGGACACGTGGATGTTATCACCTTTGTAGATAATGTTGTATCTTCAAGGGAAGATTGCATTATCTTATACGCAAAATCAGATAATGAGATACAACACAAGGAAGGACGAGTACAAAAACTGTTACGAATGTTTGCTCCGTGGAATCCATATACAATGTTCCCGAAAAATGCTCATAGAGCGGCTATCGTTCGTCAGTTTGTTCTACAAAAGTCATATGACCTGATCGTTTGTCGATATATTCCATCGGCAATGGAATGTGGATTACTTGATTATACTAATAAGTTAGTTATTGATGTAGATGATAATCCATTAGATGTCGAACGAACAGCCGCCCGCACATCTCGAACGCTACGTAATCGTTTATACCACTGTTATCGTGCGATGGTCATTGGCGATGTTTTGCAAAAAATCCAAAACCAATGTCATTTTACATTCTTTGCTAATCCCTCCCAAGCCATCTTCAAGAACTCCGCTTATTTACCAAATATACCTTTTTACGACTATGATATGAAAGTTGTTGATTTTTCGAAAACGACAAATCGAATTCTCTTTGTTGGAAATATGAGTTATGGTCCTAATAGTGCCGGAGTTTTGCATTTTATTAAAAATATACTTCCTCTTGTACAAAAAGAAATACCAGACGTGGAGTTACACTTGGTAGGAGGGTGTAATGATGAAGCATTTCTTACTCAATGCAAAAACACAGAAAGAGTACAATATATGGGCTTCGTGGATAGTCTTGAAGAAGAATATTCTCAAGCAAGGGTTGTGGCCGTACCTATATATGGTGGCGCAGGAACAAACATAAAAGTTTTGGAAGCCATGAAGATGAGCCGACCTTGTGTCACCACTATATATGGTGTACGAGGTTTTTTAGATTATTTCCACAACGGACAAGAAATTCTTGTTGCGGATGACAATCAACAGTTTGCTTGCGCTATTGTGGAAATGTTGAGCAATGAAACTAAGAATCACGAAATTTCTCTGCGTGCTCAAGAGGTCGTGACGACTCATTTCTCTCGTGAAGCTTTTAATGCGATAGTCAAACAAAATTTATCATAGAATATGTTAGTCTCCTTCATTATCCCTTCCTACAATTCTGCACACACGGTTAAAAGGTGCTTGGATAGTATATATGCGTTATCTCTCAAACAAAGTGAGTTTGAGGTAATCTTTGTCGATGATTGCAGTACGGACAACACCACTGATATTGTTCAAAACTATTGTCTCAACACCCAAGAATCAAAGTCCGGCAAAGTGGAGAACTTGATCTTGCTGCGTCAGCCTAAAAACAACCGTCAAGGAGCGGCACGAAATAGAGGCATTGCCGTGGCTAAAGGGGAATATATCTGCCTCGTTGATAGCGATGATGCTGTTGCAGAAGGCATTGTATCGGCTATCCAATTAGCCAAGGAACTGCAAACCGATATGACCGCCTTTCATTATGTGAACGCTAATGAACATGGACAGATAACCGGGGAGAAAGAACATCTATCGTTTGCTCCAAAACAAATCTTCTCCGGCATTGAGATGCAACTAACCCATTCGTATTGGTGTTCAGCGCCTTGGGCATATATCTATAGCAAAGCCTTCTTAGACCAATCCTATTATCCTTTCTCGGAAGGCGTACTCTATGAGGATTCGGACTTCGTGAGTGCCCACCTCTATTATGCTCAGCGGATGGCATACTCGCCGGAAACGGGATATGTCGTTTATTATCGCGATGGCTCTACTACCCACAGTAATAGCCATAAGAACAATTCCGACTACCTGTTATTAGGAACACGAATGTTAGCTTTATACAACCGTATCCAACAAGACATAGTTCAACAAAAGCGAACGAATGATGGTATTCACAAATTTGCTGATGATGTGTTAGAGGGGGCTTGTTGGAATGTGACGAAATCGTTGAAACGATTGTATAAATTGCCTAATAGTGAAGAGATTCGTGCCTTTTACGAGTGTGTAGATGCTTATGTGAATCGTCATCAGCTATACGCAGACCCGCTTATGCATCAGTTACAATATTCGTATTTATGGAACACGTGGTCGGCGTTTTGCATGAAACATAAATATCTCTCTATTATGGTCAATAGTGTATTATCTATTGGTTATAGGTTTTTGCACCATCTGTGAAATATCTATACGAATTGTGTCATAAAAACAGGCAGATAAGTCATCTCCTGCTCGTGATGCAAATCTTTGGTGTAAATTAAATATCGATTCCCTATTCTTGAGGAAAATTTCTTGCAAAAGGCATCCAGTGAAGCATGTGTCTTGTAACCAGATGATTTAACTTCAATGGGACAAATCTTGCTTCCTTGAGAAAGTAAGAAATCAACCTCATAGTTGTGATTACTATTGGGGACAGGCCATGTGTGATAGAATAGTTTATGCCCCGATGCAACTAACATTTGTGCAACCATATTCTCATACACGTAACCCAAAACGGCGGACAATTTATCCGACAATAGTTTTTGATAGATAATATTATCAATACAACTTTTATCCCAAAACGCTAAAGTGGTAAATAGACCTGTATCTGATAGGTACATCTTATATTGTCTATAATTCGTATGCATGGATAAACCTACATTCGGATCATCGGCATGATGCGCAATATTTACCGTTAAGCTGTCCTCTAAATCATGGAGCAGTTCGGCAAATGTATTTTCTGTGGAGGCTCCTATAACGGTCGTCTTTTTATAACGCGAAGCATTACCTGTTAATTGGGATGGAATAGCTTGGAAAAGTTTGGAAATTTTACCGCTTGGGTCTATTTTGTGAAAATCATCCATATATAACTCAATGATTTCGCGCTTGACAGCATCTACCTCCGCTAAGTTTTGTGTGGATATATACTTGCAGACTGCTTGTGGCATTCCTCCCACTAACATATACAGCCGGAATTTGCGTAACAAGTCACGTACGACAGCGTCACCGATGGAACGACGACTATTAAATGATTGGTGTAATAATGGAACGGTTACGGAATCTTGCATGGCCCATGAGAATTCTTCGTAATCCAGCAGTAATGATTAATATTGAAAAACGCGGCAAAGGTACTAAAGATAAATGATATATGTAAATTTTTAATAGGAATCCCCAAATTTTTTATACAAAAAACCAGCGGAATCCCCAAATTTAGATATTTCTCTATATGAAATAAACAAGATAAAACAAAATAATTATATGCAAAAACTCCTCTCTATCGTAATCCCCGTTTATAAGGTGGAATTACATCCGTAAATGTATGGCGCCCACATCTTCCACACCAACAACAAAGAGGTTTGGGACTTCGTGAACTCGCTGGTGGAGTTTAATCGCTATACGAACTGCCCTGTCGCCAACTACAAGAGCGAACTCTACAACTTACCCTTCAACATGAACACTTTCTGCCAGATGTGGAAAGATGTTCACACACCCGAAGAAGCAAAGGCTCGCATTGAGGAACAGAAAGCAGAAGCCGTAGCCTGGTATGGAACAGTATTATCCTGTCAATGATGATAAGAACAATGCGCTTGCAGAGCAATATCGGGAACTTGCGGCAAAAGAGGAGAATGTAATCTTTGGCGGTCGTTTGGCGGAATATAAATACTACGACATGGCTCCTGTCGTTGAACAGGTAATGGAAAAATGTAATGGTTTGTTTGTGAAATGAAAAATTGAACATATATGCCTACAGCAATTGAATTTGAAAACATCTCCAAGCAGTACCGCTTGGGATTGGTGAGTACCAAAACCTTGAGCCACGATGTCAGAAGGTTCTGGATTACCAATGTCTTGGGCAAAGAAGACCCGTATCTGAAGATAGGTGAGACCAACGACCGCTCCACGAAAGGCAGTTCGGAATACGTCTGGGCCTTGCGCGACATCAACTTCAAGGTGGAGCAGGGCGATGTTGTCGGTATTATCGGCAAGAATGGCGCCGGCAAGAGCACGCTGCTGAAACTCTTGTCGAAAGTTACCGGCCCCACAACGGGAACTATTCGTGCTAAAGGCCGTATCGGTTCCTTGCTTGAAGTGGGAACGGGCTTTCATTCCGAAATGACGGGCCGTGAAAACATTTTCCTGAATGGAGCAATCTTGGGTATGACAAAAAATGATATTCAGCGAAAACTTGATGAGATTGTTGATTTCTCAGGTTGTGAGCGTTATATTGATACGCCTGTGAAGCGTTATTCATCAGGTATGATGGTGCGTCTTGGTTTTGCCGTTGCTGCTCATCTCGATCCTGAAATCTTGGTTGTGGACGAAGTGTTGGCTGTTGGTGATGCCGAATTTCAGAAGAAAGCCATTGGCAAGATGCAGGATGTGAGTAAGGGAGAAGGGAGAACGGTGTTGTTTGTGAGTCATAACATGGCGAGTGTTCAAAGATTATGTAAACGAGGTGTACTACTTGAGAAAGGTAATATACGTACGATTGGTCCGATATCAGATGTGATATCTGAGTATTTAAAAGATGATGTCGTGAAAACCGAATATATCAATAGTAATCCAAGTCTTACTGATCAGATTAATTTACTATATGCAAAAATAGGACCCGCTTTTGGTGATTTGATATATCCGACTACTCCAATAAATATAGATTTTCGTATTCGCATCAATAAACCTGTTGGTCATTTGGTTGTTGGCTTTAATTTGTTAAGTTCATATCAGACTTACTTGGCACGTGCGGATTATAATGATTATAATGGTTTATTGACTTTGGAACCAGGCGAATATGATTTCCATTTTCAAATACCTGCTAATACGTTGTCAAACGGAGATTATCGAATAGTTCTAGATACAGCGGAGCGTAATGTTAAAAATTATGCAGGAGAGGATTCTCAATTACTATTTACAGTATCGGTTGATGAGAAAAGTACAATTAATACATTTAGTGAGGATTGTGATTTTAAAAAATCTATTATTAGAGAACCTTGGTTGGTGGATTATAAATTCATAAAGGGATGAAATCTGGTATGTCCTATAAAAAATTCTCACGCATATCGTATAGGTAATGATGCTTCTCAAGATTCTTAGGAAATAGTGAAACAGAACAATTTTAACATACTAAGATTAATTTGCGCGCTTCTTGTGATAGTATCGCATTCGTGGGATCTTGCGGGGAGTGCTGAGATGGAACCGTTATTGGTTTTAACGGATGGCCGATTAGTCTGTTCTGCTATTGGTCTTTGTGGATTTTTTACAATTAGTGGTTATCTTGTCTATATTAGCTTAATGAGAAGTCGTACTATTGGAGTTTATATAGAAAAAAGATGGTTGAGGATATTTCCAGGGTTGATTGTTTGCCTCTTACTTACGTTATTTGCCTGTTCTTGGGTCTATAAAGGAATGGGGTGTTATTGGTTGAAAAGTGGAACGTGGAATTATTTGTGGGGAAACCTTACTCTTTATGATGTGCATTTTACCATACCTGGGGTATTTGAAAACAATCCTTATCCAATGTCTATTAATGGTTCTATTTGGACATTATGTTATGAGTTTACGATGTATCTGTTTATTATTCCTTTATTCTTCATGCGTGGTAGAAAAACACAGATTATTTTACCTATTATTGCATTGATGTTGATTTTGATAAAGAATGTTCTATTTCTCAATAAGTTTGAGCATGCAACATTCATGAGTTATATGAATCTTAATCAATTTTGTAGTTTCGCACAGTTCTTCATTCTTGGTATGATAATAGCAATCTTAGAGCGCGAGAAGATATTGAAAGAGAAGTGGAAGAGACATAATTGGTTATTAGCGATATGTATTATTTTATTTGTTGGTTGTATAATAATGAAACAAATTGCTGTAGGCATGGTTTTTATGTCCATTTTATTTATACAGGTTGGGAAAAAGAATTGGCAACCACTGTCTCAGTTTATTAATAAGATCGGCGACTTGTCTTATGGAATATACATATATGGTTTTGTAATTCAGCAGTTTATATTATGTGGGTTTCCTAATACCCCCCCCCTGTATTGTGTTGATAATAAGTATGTTATGCGCTACTCTGATTGCCTATGCCTCTTGGCATCTCGTTGAAAAGAAAGCTCTAAAATTGAAGGAAAGATTATGATATCATATATCGTTTGCTCAAGAACTGCAAATTTGGCAGATAAAATAGTTAAAAATATTGCCACTACGGTTGGCTGTGACTATGAGTTGGTTGTGATTGATAATAGCCATAAGGAGTATAATATCTTTACAGCCTATGAAGAAGGGGTAAAGAGAGCGAAGGGGGATATTCTTTGTTTTGCTCATGATGATGTTGTAAATTATCATACTTCTAATTGGGGTGTCAATGTAGAGCGGCATTTCGCTGAAGACGATAGCTTAGGTTGTGTCGGTATTGTTGGAACTCATTTTGCTCCTAACACTCCTTTTGAGTGGTATCATTGTCTCTTACAGTCCGGAGGTTGTATTATGACGACGAACGGTAAGAGCGAGAATATGCAATATTTAGATCATTTCACGGATGGAAAAACTATCATAGAAGCTGTTGTGCTAGATGGACAATGGATGTGTATCAGGAGGTCGCTGTTTGACAAGGGATTGATACGATGGGATAAGGAGAATTTTGATGGATGGCATTGTTATGATACGGATATCTGTTTTCAAGTAAGGAATGCTGGATATAAAGTGGGAATTGTAGCAGATGTATTAATTGAACATACTTCCTTCGGTACATGTACAAAAGCGTGGATAGAAGCGACAAAGAAAGTATATGAGAAATGGAAACATACGCTCCCTCAAGTAGCTGGTATGCAAATGTCTGAAGAAGAAACCAAAATTAGAACACAATATATAGAACTCGCTATGGGGCATTTTTTTAGCGTAGTTAAGGCAACCGAAGAACTGAAAAATATTAGGCATTCTCATGCATATCAAATAGGAAAGGGGATTGTGCGACCTATTGCGAAGATGGTTAAATCACTTGTGTGTGGGGGGGGGGATTCGTAAAGTAGATATAGTATTGATAACATATAATCAAGCTAACTTTATAAATGAGGCAATCGAAGGTTTATTGCGACAAAATAGTGAAGCGTTGAGTATCCGTGTTATTGTGGCAGACGATCATAGTACGGATAATACTCTAGAAATTATTCGTACTGCCAGTCAAACTGAAAAAGGGAAAAAGTTGGAATGGTTATTTTTGACGGAAGAACAAAATATGGGTATCGCTGCCAACTATAAACGAGCAATAGCAGCCACATCAGCCGACTATGTGGCTATTTTGGAGGGAGATGACTATTGGACAGACTCATATCGATTACAGAAACATGTTGATTATATGTCCACTCATGCGGATTGTGTGATTACTAAGAATCAATATCTGCAATATAGCCAACAACGAAAAGAATGGGGGATTTTAGCAAAAGAGCCTCAGATAATGGTTCTGCGAGAAATAATCAATCATTATCCTTTGGCGAATTTATCGGCTACGGTGTATAGAGGAGATGTGTTACGTAATATAGGAGACAAAGTCTTTGAGTATGGGGAGAAACAGCGACGAGAGGCTACTGATTGGTATATGACGCTTGAAGTGATAAAACATGGGTATATGTACATTTTTGATGATGTAATGTCTGTTTATCGCGTTGATACGGGTGATAATATTTCAAGGGTGGAAAAAACATATCAAGAAGAGTTGGATAAAGTTAAGATATGCTATGAGCAAACGTTAGAATTATTAGGGAAAAGTTATCAAGCAGAATGTTTGCAAATCGTGAAACGAACAGAGGATTTTATTCAAAAAGATAAAGAAAATAGAAGAGTACAACAATGGTCAAAATATATTAGCCCTTGCATGGCAGAATTTATGTGGCGAACGATGCCAAAGATAATGTCTGTGATTAAACATTGTGGAAGGAGACTGATTCCGAATGCCTTGTATAAGAAGTTTAAGGGCAAGTAGATGTTAAATATTAAATTATATACGTTAATGCCATTACTACCGCGCATATATTACGATTGCAAACGCTTTTGGAAGCATCAGCAAGAGATTGAACAAGATTTCTTGCTACAAGTCCAAAACAATAATGGTGCCTGTCATTATTATAATTGGTGGGTAGAGGGAGTGTGCCAGAAGTGGCTCGAAGATTTCATTTCTCAACGAGGTCTCAATCCAAGTAAGCGCAAGATAGCTCTTTGTTCTGTCTTTGGAGAACTAGAGGTCCTAAATTTAGTGGATGCTGATGTACGAATCTTCTTTTCGGGAGAGAACTTGCATAACCCAAGGCACGCCCAATATGCCGGCTATATGTTGGATGGCAAAAGACCCTTTGATTTGGGCATAGGTTTCGACTACTTTGATGATGAAAGATATATCCGATTCCCACTATGGATGATGTATATGTTTGCCCCTGATTCAACGGAGGATGATATTAGAAAAAAATGTGAATTACTTCGTTATCCTCAGATTGGACAACGTGACAAATTTGCAGCATTGATAGCAAGAGCAGATTGGAATGGGAAGAGAGGCGAATTAGCAGATACAATGTCTAAATATGGTGAAATTAAGTATCCCAGCGCTTTTAGGCATAATGATGAAACTCTTAAGGCATCTTTTAATGATGATAAGATTGCTTATCTTAAGCAGTTCAAATTCAATATCTGCCCGGAGAATACCAATGCAATGGGCTATGTTACAGAGAAAATCTTTGAATCCATTAGTGCAGGATGTATTCCTGTATATTGGGGAGCATATAGTAATCCAGAACCTGAAGTTCTTAACTTAGATGCTATTATAATGGATTTAGATAAGTGTAATTTGAAAGATTATGATAGAATATCTCAACTGCCAAGATTGAAAGATGGGGCAGAGCAATATATAATTAATAATTTTATGAAATTAGAAGAAAAATTAAAAGATTTGTGTCAATGACAATTCCATTGAATTAGATAGGATATTCAACATAGATGCAAGGGTAATTACGTGAATTGACAGAAGGATTACCGCATGGTGTTCCCGCTTAACGGGAAAATCGTGTACTTGAGTTAATTTAACCGCAAAAGAAAAACGAAAAAAATTATATGATATGGGAAATGCCATAATCAAACCAACCTCTACCATCTCAACGGAGGCAAATTCTGAGATTAAAAAAATTCTAGATGGTCTCCGTCAGTTGATTGAAACAACCAAACAACAAGTGCTTGTATATGTCAATCAACAGGTAAGCCTTCAGTACTATTCTGTTGGTAAATACATTGTTGAGAATCTGCATGCTGATGCATATTCTGACTATGGCAAACAGATTCTTGCGACACTGTCGCAAACATTGCAGCGCGAATATGGTGGTGGCTATTCATATTCAGCCTTGACACGTATGATATATGTATCAAAACGCTTTGATAAAGAAAAGTTTGTGACACTGTCGCAAACATTGAGTTGGAGCCATTTTCTGGAACTGGCGGCTATTGAAGACGATACTAAACGACTCTTTTACGAAAAAATTGCGACAGCAAAACATTGGAGTGTTCGTGCATTGCGAGACAATATCAACAAAATGTATTATGAGCGTACATTGATTGCTGCAAAGCCTCAAGATGAGATTATTGAAACATTAGAGAACACCTCTATTGAGAATAATGTAGATGTTCAATTAAAATCTTCGTATATCTTGGACTTTCTTGGATTAACCGGCTATTATAGTGAAGAAGAATTAGAAGATGCCATTTTGGTAAACCTTGAGAGATTTTTATTGGAGTTGGGGGAAGGGTTTACATTTGAGGCTCGCCAGAAGAGATTCACCATAGACAGTATAGATTACAAATTGGACTTGCTATTTTTCCATCGCAAGTTGAATCGTTTGGTGGCGATTGACCTTAAGTTGGGTAAGTTCTTGCCGGAGTATAAAGGTCAGATGGAGTTGTATTTGAAGTATCTGCAACGAAACGAGATGGAAGATCATGAAAACCCTCCGATAGGACTAATTTTATGTTCAGAAGGTAACACGGAGCATGTGGAACTGATGATGTTGGGAGAGGATAATATCAAAGTGGCACAATATGTTACTCAATTACCAGATAAGCAGTGGTTTATAGATAAACTCAATCGCTCTATCGCTATTGCTCAGGCAAATAAGCCTAAATGAGAATTACTCCTCACATAATCTCTCTCCCCATCCTTGATGAACGAGGGTACAAAACAGGCTAAATAGCAAAAAAAAGTACAAAAAAATGAACAATTTTGGCTGATATATTTTGATGTGTCATTTATTTTTTTGTACTTCTGCAACCGCTATTGAATTAATGGTTATTGCATAATTTTAGTCAGATGACACATACACAGGTTTGGTGTTGGAACGTTATTTCCGTCAACAAATGGCAGAGACATTGTTAAAAAAAGACGAATAAATGAAGTTTTCAATCGTTATACCGGTGTACAACACCGCATTATATTTGCGTGAGTGCTTAGATTCCATTTTTACGCAGGACTATCACGATTGTGAAGTGATTTGCGTGAATGATGGTAGTAAAGATAATTCGTTGGATATATTGAACGAATATCAGCAACAATACCCTGATAACATGGTTGTGCTAACACAACCTAATCAAGGTCAATCAGTGGCTCGTAATACGGCATTGGATATCGCAACGGGTGAATATGTAGTTTTTTTAGATAGTGATGACTATTTTTTACCTAATGCCATAAAAGAAATAACCTCTCTAACATTAGAATTTCCTCAGTGTGATGTCATTTATGTAGATAATGCGCATGATTCAACATTAAACAAGCGCTTATATTTTATACCTTCATCAATAAGTCCAATGCCGTTACGTGGGATGTTTGATTATTTTGGGGTCAATTTCAAAAAAACACCCGCAGGGTGTGTGTGGGGGGGAATCTATAAAAGAGCATTTCTAAATATCCATAATCTGCGTATGCTTCCTGGAGTACAATATGAGGATGAACTCTTTGTGGCGACCGCATATACATTAGATGGCATTGGAGTTGCTAAGCATTTAGAATATCCGTATTATTATTATCGAACTAATCGAGAAGGGTCAACAACAACATCTCTTGCGTTACATAATTTCACAGATAGGCAGATTGTATGTCGAGCGATGCATAAGGTGTTTGAAGATGCTTGCTTGCAGACTCCTGTGCGTAAGCATTTGATATTTAATTTGTATTTGAACTACCTTTGTGATGCATACCTTTATGGATTTAAAAGGCAATCGAAAAGGTATTTCGACAAATATGATTTGAGACTCATGCGACAATGTATAATGGAACCACGAGATCGTAAATTGGTCAAATTGGCTACAATTCATCCGATGTTTATGGCTGCTTACAAGACCGATAACCTGCCATCTTGGGTTCGTCGTTTTATAAACCGTTTTCTATAATATGCTCCGCCTGTCATTCATAGTGCCATTTTACAATGTAGAGCTCTATATAGAGGAATGCATACGTTCATTGTATAACCAAGATGTTCCGTGGGAGGAGTATGAGGTTATCTGCATTGACGATTGTTCCCCTGATGGCTCTCGTGCCATTGTGGAACGGCTGCAACAAGAGTATCCCACACTCAAATTCCTGCGTACACCCGAAAATCTTCGTCAAGGTGGCGCTCGTAATATGGGCTTAGATATTGCGCAAGGAAAATACATTTGGTTCGTTGATTCCGATGATTATATTATTCCAAATTGTTTAGGTAGATTGCTTAAACAGGCAGAAGAAGAAAATTTAGATATACTGGATTTTGATTTTGATGCGGACTGGTTGAAACAATCTTTTCGAAAGAATGTAGAGTCGTTTGATATGGGGATTTGTTCTGGCACTGAGTATGTGTTTGATGAATCACATGGTGGCAGATGGAGTTGGAGATGCTCGTGTGTGTGTGGGGGGCTTATCAAGCGAACTTTGATGGAAGGTTTGCGTTTCAGGGAGAATGTTCAATATGAAGATAATGATTTTGCCCTATTAATGTATGCTAAAGCACAACGAGTGCATCATATTGTTGATAAACCATATTATTATCGGGTGGTAGAAGAATCAACGGTACATTCGGAGGTGACTCTAAAAAATGTTTTATATGATGTTGCTTTGATAAAGGAATACGTTGTTCTATTGTTACAAAATTTATGGACAGATATTCGATGGAAAATGGGGGTTCAAGAATTATTAAATTATAGTGCCCAACAAGCATATTGCAAATTACAACGATGCTCTAAAGAAAATAAACAACATTTTTATAAAAAACGTATGGGATATATTCCTTACGCATGGCGTTGGATGAATTGGCGATTATGGATAAAGTTATTAATTCCAATAGAATAAAAACATGAAGATTTTATATATTACATCCCATTTTAATCCCTTTGATGTCTCCACAGGATCTGGGCAACGATATAATTTGTTGTTGCGTGCATGTGCCCACTTGGGGGACGTCGATGTGATTACTTTCGCAAATGATGTACAATCTGATATCCCCAATGTTGATGTAGTATATAGTCAGTATTGCCCACTGAAGCTACATGAAGGACGATGGAATCGATTTAAAAGACTTTTACGGCCTTGGAGTTTGTACTCTTTTTTTGAAAAAGATGAACAACGCGCTGCTATTGTGGAAAATATTATTCAACAAAATAGTTACGACCTAATTTTGGTACGTTATATTCCCATTGTTTGTGAATGTGGTTTACTTAAGTATGTTGATAAATTAGTTGTTGATGTGGATGATGATCCTATTGATGTTCAACAGACATTATCTAAAAATGCACATTCTAAACGTGCGCAATTGTATTATCGAATACTATCTCGCCTGATGGCACAAACTATAAATGCTTTCTTGAATAAGGTTCGTTTCGCTTTTTTTCCCAATGCGCGACAAGTGAGGGGGAAACATGCTGCATATTTACCCAACGTGCCGTTCTATGAGGTTAAATCTTTATCTCCTATAGAAGGGCATAACCATCGTATTTTCTTTGTGGGTGACTTAAAATACACACCCAATGTGTTGGGCGTAGAACACTTTGTAAAAGACGTTTTCCCTTGTATTCGAGAGCAAATTACAGATGCGGAATTCTATTTGGCAGGGCGCAATTACGGAGAAGAATGGCAACATAAAATGGAGAGCATAGAGGGTGTCCATGTGTTGGGATTTGTGGAAGATTTGCATTCTGAATATGAGCGGAGCAATGTCTGTGTTGTGCCTGTGTACTCCGGTGCCGGAACCAATATTAAGGTGTTGGAAGCATTACGTATGAATCGGGCATGTGTTGTTTCCGAAGAAGCTACTCGAGGATTCCACGATATATTAATAGATAGAAAAGATTATTTTGTAGCGTATGATGATGAGCAATTTATTGAATATGTTTGTCTTTTGTTGCAAAATAGAGACAAGTCTGTTGCTGTGGCGCAACAAGGGTATGAGTCTGTAAATAAAAATTATTCCATTACAGTATTTAATAATATCGTACGACAATCATTAAAAAAATAATTGTATATGGAAAATCTTGTTACTGTTATAGTGCCGTCATATAAAAGAGCTCATTTGTTAAGTAAAACTATTCCAACCTACCTGCAAGAAGGTGTTAAGGAACTCATCTTGGTTGATGACTGCTCTCCTGATAATACAGCGGAAGTGGTGAAAAATTTGCAAACTCAATATCCGCAAATTAAGTATATTCGTCAACCGAAAAATATGAAACAACCATCTGCCAAAAATCGAGGATTAGATGAGGTGACTACTGAGTGGGTTTATTTTGGTGATGATGATAGTTTGTTGTATCCGGGTAGTATTAAAACGCTATATGATACCTGTATTCAATATAATGCTGATATTTGTGGAGCAGCTGCTTATTATATGATTCCTGGCGACGAAAAAATGTCATTGGAAGAATATGTACACAAATACAAAAAATATACAGATGACATAACAAAGATAGTTAACTTATCTGCCTTGAAAGCGAATTTCTCATTGTCAACGTATGAACCGATTGAAGTACCTTTATGTCAAGCTTGTTTGTTAATGAAATCCGATTTGGCGAAATCGGTTAAATTTGACCCCTTCTATTTAGGTAATGCATATAGAGAGGAAACCGATTTTATTGTTCGATGTGCAGCCAAAGGTGCAAAAATAATGTATAATTCCGAAGCTGCTCAAATAAACCTTCCGTCAAATATGTCCACAGGTGGCTCCCATACCAAAACAGCATGGGATTATCGAAAAGATATCATAACCAATACATGGCGATTTCTTAAGATTAATTATCCATTTCTGCAAGAGAAATATCACTTAAAAAAGAGTATATATCGTATGCAGTGGGAGTGTACATGGCGTGAAGTTAAAAGGCAAATCAAGTATTATTACAATATAATTTTGTGAGCAATTATGTTTACTCCAATCCAAATAGATATACCTAATTTTCTTCCTAATCATCCGTGGCATCCTTCTGTTGTATATATTGAAGATGGTTGGAATGGACATCAGTGGTGGTTGGCTCAAACACCTTTCTCACCAAACAATGTCCCCCCCCCCCTTATAAAGATAGGTGGGAGTTACCTTGTATTCATTATTCCGATGATGGAATACATTGGCAATCTATTGATGCAAATCCTATTGATGATATTTCTGAAGAACTAATAAAGAATTATGGCTATTTGAGTGATCCTCATTTGATTTTGGTAAATGATGTTTTGTATTGCTACTATCGATTAATGTCGGATTGGGATAAACAGACAACAATCTATCTTAAACGTTCTATGGATGGAATACATTGGTCTGATAGGGAGGTTGTATGTTCTGTTATGTCTGCAGAGAGAGAAATCGTATCACCTGCGATAGTGTGGAAGGATGGTAAGTTTCGTATGTATTATGTCGATGGACATTTTACTAACCTAAATCGAGGCATTCAGATGTGTGAATCAATGGATGGGGTGCATTTTGGAGAACCTTTTCGAGTTAATTATTCCACTGCTTATATATCCAATCCTGTTATTCCCTGGCACATAGATGTACAACGTATAGGCGAGAAGGTATATATGGTGCTTTACGATCAAGAACAGGAGAGTTTATTTTTGCTACAATCAATAGATGGCATTCGCTTTGAAATACAACAAAAATTATTGCAGGTGTCTAAAATGTGGGGATGTTTTTATAACAAAAAGCTCTATCGCGCTTGTCTTGTACACGTTGGTCACGTATTTCGTGTGTATTTTTCCGCGACAAATGGCGAGAGCTCGCACATTGGATTGATGGAATTGCAATCGGATGGACAATATCGTGTTGTAGATTGTTTAAGGGGAAGTGAACATAATAGATTTATATGTATGATGTTAAAGCAAGATGTGTATCATTTATATAAGAGATTTAGACATATTATTGCTAAGAAAATAAAAAAAGATCTAAAAAGATTACACAAAGCATGATATCCGTCGTCTGTCCATTATATAACAAATAAAAGTAGCATCTTTGCAGTCGAAATCAGAATCTTCAAACAAGGAAGTGAAAAATCTTCAAACACGGAAGCAGTAATTCTTCAAAAAACGCATCATAGATGATTTATTAGAATTTTACTAATTGGATGAAACAGTGTAAATATGAAAAATAATACTCCAAAAATCTCTATCATCCTTCCTTGCTACAATGGTGCCGATATGCTCGGCGGTGCCATAGAGAGTGTACAAGCTCAAACCTTTAAGGATTGGGAACTTATCATCGTCAATGACTGCTCCTCCGACAATACCTTAGAGGTCGCTAATGCGTATGCAGCAAAAGATGAGCGTATCCGTGTATTCTCTAATGAGCATAACTCTAAGCTTCCGGCTACCCTCAACCATGGCTTCCGCGAAGCACGTGGCGAGTATTGGACATGGACTTCGGATGACAATCTGCTGTTGCCTACTATGCTGGAAGAAATGAATGCGTATTTGGATGAACATCCGGAGGTCGGATTCTTAGTAGGAGACGAGCAGTATATTGATATGCAGGGTAGGGTGTTGGATACCCATGTCGTTCCTGATGATGTTGCTTTGCGTTTGCCGTTGAATTGTATCATTGGTGCTTGTTTCATGTATCGGGCTGAGATTGCCAAGCGGATTGGTGAATATCGTGTGGACCTTTTCTTAGCTGAGGACTTTGAGTATTTCCTGCGTCTCAATGATAACTGCAAATTAGTTCATTTGCCGCGTGTGCTATATCAATATCGTGCCAACCCGGGCTCTTTAACGGCTACTAAACAAAAGGAAATAGCAGAATGCCTATGCCGATTTAGGATTGAATATTTGCCTAAGGCGGAGGCGCATTTTGCTGCGTATCCACAATATTTGACTTTATATTACTATCGCATTATTGACCATTTGTCAGGTAAGGACTTCTGGCACTATTATTGGCGTTTTGCTAAGCAGCTTCCATGGAAGTTTGGTGCCAAGTATATCTTCATTCACCTGCCGCATCGTATAATGCAGAAGTTGCAAGGAAAAACACTTAAATAATGCTAACTCGTAAGGAATTATATAATATGCTCGGTTGGCGCACCAAACGCCACATGGTAGTCATTGAATCCGATGATTGGGGATCTATTCGTACTCCGTCGCGTGAAGTCTATGACGAGTTTATGCGTCGTGGTATTCGTGTGGATAAGGATGCATACTGCCGCTATGACGGATTGGCTACCAAGCATGACTTGGAAAACCTTTTTGATGTCCTCAACTCCGTTAAGGATAAGAATGGACGTCCGGCCGTGATTACTGCTAATACATTGTCTGCTAATCCTGTCTTTGATAAGATACAACAATCGGACTTTAAGCAGTACTTCTACGAACCCTTTACCACTACACTCAGTCGCGACGCAGCGCATGCCGGAGCATGGGAGATGTGGCAGCAAGGCATGAATGCCGGCATATTCCGTCCCCAATGTCATGGACGGGAACACCTATATGTTAAGAAATGGCTACAGACACTGCAGGCTGGTGACCCGATTACACGCACAGCCTTTGACCTGGGTACATGGGGGCTGACGGCTAATGTGGATCCGTCTATCAATGGTTATTACATGGGGGCTTTTAATTCTAGTAAGCCGGAAGATATAGCTGCCTTTGAAACCATCATCACTGAGGCATTGGATATGTTCGAGCAGATATTTGGTTTCCGTTCAGAATCATTCATTGCTACCACCTATGAATGGAGTCCCAAGATAGAACCATGTTTGGTGCGCAATGGCGTTAAATATATTCAGGGTACCATTATCCAAAAAATTCCGAAGGGCGATGATATGGGCGTGCGTATGCGCTATAATGGTTTTCAGGGAACACGTTCTCGTGCCGGATTGATTCGTCTCTTCCGCAACTGTTTCTTTGAACCCAGCACCAAACCCAACTATGATTTCGTGGCTGATTGCCTCAATCGCATCGCCATTGCCTTCAAGTGGGGCAAGGCTGCCAATATATGTGCCCACCGGGTGAACTTTATTGGCAGTATAGATTCCGCTAATACCGACCGCAACCTGCCCGAGTTCAAACGGCTCTTGCAGGAAATCGTCCGCCGCTGGCCCGATGTGGAATTTGTATCCAGTGATGAACTGGGAAAGATAATCAATCAATCATGAAAAAAATAATGCTTGTCTTCGGTACGCGCCCTGAAGCTATCAAAATGGCGCCATTGGTGAAGAAACTGCAATCGATGCCTGAGGATTTTCAGACCATTGTATGTGTAACCGGTCAGCATCGCGAGATGTTAGACCAGGTGTTGCGGATTTTTGACATCACGCCCGACTACGACCTCAATATCATGAAACAAGGACAAGACTTGTATGATGTTACCTCTCGCGTCCTGCTTGGCATGCGCGGTGTGCTCAGGGATATACAACCCGATGTGGTTCTTGTTCATGGCGATACCACAACCTCTACCGCTGCCGCATTAGCTGCATTCTATCAGCAGATACCCGTGGGACACGTGGAGGCAGGACTGCGTACAGGCAATATCTACAGTCCATGGCCGGAGGAGATGAACCGTCTTATGACCGGACGCATTGCGACCTATCATTTCTCCCCGACACAATTGTCTAAACAGAATTTATTAAAAGAAAATGTCAACGAGAATAACATTCTTGTTACGGGCAATACGGTGATTGATGCGCTGCATATCGTGGTGGATCGGCTCAAAAATGATGCCGCATTACAACGTGAGCAAGAGCAAGTCCTGCTTAATGCTGGCTATGATGTATCTCGTTTGAAGGATGGTAGGAAGTTGGTGTTGATTACAGGTCACCGTCGTGAGAACTTTGGCGATGGCTTTATTCGCATGTGTACCGCTATGAAGGATTTGTCGGAGAAGTATCCCGATGTGGACTTCGTTTATCCGATGCATCTCAATCCCAATGTCCGCAAACCGATTACCGAAGTCTTCAAAGGATTAGATACCATCTCTATGGGAGAGGGGTGGGGTGAGGTTCATAACTTCTTCTTCATCGATCCTCTTCAGTACTTGGAATTTGTCTATTTGATGGAGAAATCAACCATCGTCTTAACCGATTCGGGTGGTATTCAAGAAGAGGCTCCAGGATTGGGTAAACCTGTTCTTGTGATGCGTGACACTACTGAACGCCCTGAAGCGTTGGAGTCGGGTACGGTACATCTGGTTGGTACGGATTACAATAAGATTGTTACCGAAGTATCCACCTTGTTAGACGATCCCATCGCCTATGATAAGATGTCCAAAGCTGTCAATCCTTATGGTGATGGTCATGCATGTGAAAGGATTGCCGATTATTTAGCAAATGAAATATGATTATTCCCTTCCACACAGATATTTTTCCATCGATTCATTCTTGCTATTGGAAGGTTTATTGGACAATGAAATCAGTTGAAAATTTAGTGTTATGCTTTTATCAATAATTGTCCCCATCTATAACGTAGAACCTTATCTTCGCAAATGTGTGAATAGTCTTCTTCACCAGGACTTGCCCAAGGAAGATTACGAAATCATCCTTTCTCAATTGTCCCTATCGAGGTCTGCTTGTTAAACCGGGAATATGGCGCGACTTGGATGAGTTCTCTTCCGGCGCATGCTGTTTTGTGTTGGCATCGGAGTTTTAAACAATGATGATTATATTTTCAATTATTGGGAATTTCTTAAGTTCCGCAAGGTATTATAGTATAATAAAAAATATGAGTGAACTAAATATTAAAAATTATGCACATATAGGAGATGCCGTCTGGGAATTGTTTGTAAGAGAAAAAACAATTTATATGACGGAAAATCTCAAAAAACTTCACGAAATAACGGTTTCTTTTGTGAACGCCGAATTTCAGAGCAGACTTCTTGAAAAATTAAAGGGCTTTTTAACGGAAGAAGAAGCTGATTTGGTAAGACGGGCAGGTAATATCAAAACCTCAACTGCAAGACGGATTAACAGAAATCTGCACAGAACGGCGACAGAATTTGAAGTGCTTTTGGGCTATCATTACATTCACAACAAGGAACGGCTTAACGAACTTCTGAAAATTGCAGAAGAAGATTTAAATGTAGAAAAAGTTTCCCTTGATTAATTTACCTTATAAATATTATATTTTTTAAATTCTATATTTTTTATCTGAAAGTCGGAAAAACAGTATAAACATTCTGTTTCTGTAAATTCTTTGTTATTTATCAAATTTGAACGGGAACAAAAAAATATGTCTTCATCTGCAAAATTGATTATTTGATAATTTTTCTTTTGAGAACAACAGGCACATTTTTCCAACAATAAGTCAATATCTATAAATTTCAGTTCTGAATTTTTCATAATATAGTTTATAACCTATAATATACAACTTATAGCATAATACAAGTTATAAGTCAAAGTTTATATAATTATAACTATGGATAAAACAGATTTATTAAAGCGTTTCGGCAAAAATGTCAAAATAGAAAGAATTAAAAAAGACCTTACACAAGAACAATTAGCCGAAATAATGAATAAAAGCCAAAATTATGTTGCCTGCATAGAAAACGGCAAACAAAATATGTCTTTGGGAAAAATTTTAGAACTTTCAAAATCTTTGCAGACAAACATTAAAAACCTTTTAGATTTTGAATAATTATTTACTTTTTACGGAATGTCGGAGAGGTAGTTTTCGTAGAGCCAGTCGTTTGAATTTCTGAATTTCAGCGAGCGGTAATAGTTATCCTTTACGGCTTCCATTCGGGCAAAATATTCTTCTTCCGTACAGTTTTTGAGAATTTTGTCTATGTTGTCAAAATCTTTTTCGGTAATTTTGATTATTCCGTCGGGATTGAAAAATTTGTCTATGTGAGTTGCTCCCAAATATAT
>CALBNV010000079.1 GCA_937896895.1 uncultured Bacteroidales bacterium
TTCTCCATTTGGGCGGCAAAATTACAATATTTTTTGATACGGCGAGAGATTTTTTGTTTTTTTCTGCACGGGCAGGCGAAGATTGCTCGACTCCCTGCGGTCGCTCACAAGGACGGCATCGTTTGGGGAAATAAAAATATTTAGTGTGTTGCGGCGAAGCCGCAACCCACTCAATATCAGTTATTTATAAAACCGCCGTCATTCCAACCAAGCGTAGCGAGTGGAGCAAACCCATTAACCAGCCACATATAGGCGAAGCCTCGATGTGCCCGTGCAGCATGCGCCAGCCACTTTCTACTTTATAAACTTTATGAACTTTATAACTTTATGAACTTTCAACTTTATAAACTTTACAACTTTATAAACTTTACAACTTTATGAACTTTACAAACTTTTTTTGTATCTTTGCCGCCTGAAATTTTTTGAAACGTGTCAGACATTCTTGAGAAATTGAACGGGCCTCAGCGCGAGGCCGTAACGACGATCGAAGGCCCGGTGATGGTCATCGCCGGCGCAGGTTCCGGCAAGACCCGCGCCCTCACCCACCGTATCGCATATATGATACAGCAAGGCATCAACCCGTTCTCCATCATGGCGTTGACGTTCACCAACAAGGCCGCGAAGGAGATGAAGGAGCGCATCATGCAGCTTGTGGAGCCGGGTGCGGCGCGCAACGTGTGGATGGGCACGTTCCACTCCATCTTCGCACGCATACTGCGCATCGAGGCGGCAAGTCTCGGCTACACGCCCGACTTCACCATCTACGACACCGACGACTCAAAGACGCTGGTGAACAACATCCTGAAAGAGATGCAGCTCGACGCGAAGGCCTATCCGACGAAGTACGTGCTTCACCGCATCTCGATGGCGAAGTCGGCGCTCTACACGCCGGAAGACTACTGCGACAACGCCGACATCCAGGAGCAGGACCGCCGCGCACAGAAGCCGCTGACAGGCGAGATCTTCAAGCTCTACAACGCACGCCTGAAACGCGCCAACGCGATGGACTTCGACGACATACTCTTCAACACCAACGTGCTGCTCCGCGACTTCCCGGAGATACTGTTCAAATACCAGAGGCACTTCGAGTACATCCTCGTCGATGAGTACCAGGACACCAACTACGCGCAATACCTCATCATCAGGAGGATCGCCGCGATGCGCGAGAACATCTGCGTGGTCGGCGACGACGCCCAGAGCATCTACAGCTTCCGCGGCGCGAACATTCAGAACATCCTGAACTTCAAAGTCGATTATCCGAGCCACAAGCTCATCCGTCTCGAACAGAACTACCGCTCCACCAAGACCATCGTCAACGCGGCCAACAGCGTCATCGCCAACAACAAAGACCAGATCAAGAAGAACGTGTGGTCCGACAAGGAGGAAGGCGAGCTGATAACACTGCTGCGCGCCACGTCGGACAACGAGGAGGGGACGCTGGTGGCGAACTCCATCTTCGGATACAAGATGTCGAGGCAGCTCAACAACCGCGACTTCGTGATACTATACCGAACCAACGCGCAGTCGCGCTCCCTTGAGGAAGCCCTCAGGAAACAGGACATACCTTATAAAATATACGGCGGGCTGTCGTTCTACGACCGCAAGGAGGTGAAAGACCTCCTCGCCTATCTCCGCATCGTCATCAACCCCTACGACGAGCAGGCACTGATGCGAATCATCAACTACCCGATGCGCGGCATTGGCGACACGACGAAACAGAAGCTGCAAGTCATCGCGCAGCAGAGACAATCGACGGTGTGGGATGTCATGACATCGCTCGACGAGACAAGCACCGAGTTCAACATGGGCACCGTCAACAAACTGCGCGAGTTCGTCATCATGATGCAGAGCTTCCAGGCGCAGCTCGACAAGATGAACGCCTTCGAGTTAGCCAAACACGTGAGCGACACCATCAAGCTCATCAACGTGCTGAAGGACGACGAGACGCCGGAGAGCCTTGCGAGAGTGCAGAACATCGAGGAGCTTCTGAACGCCATCATGGAGTTCTCCGACAAACAGATCGACGAGGTCACGGGCGAGCAGATGAAGGTGAGTCTCAACAAGTTCATGGAGGACGTGGCGCTCGTCACCGACCAGGACATGAAAGAAGACGGAGACGCCGATGTCGTCACGCTGATGACGATACACAGCGCGAAAGGCCTTGAGTTCCCGTATGTCTATATCGTCGGGCTTGAGGAGAACCTCTTCCCTGGTGCGCAGTCGATAAGCACCCGCGAGGAGCTTGAGGAGGAACGCCGTCTGTTCTACGTCGCCCTCACGCGTGCCGAGACGAAGCTCATACTCAGCTACGCCGAGAGCCGTTACCGCTGGGGCAGCCTCACGATGTGCGAGCCGTCGCGTTTCATCGACGAGATCAACCCAGACCTCATCGAGAAGACAAAGAAAGCCTCATTCAGGGGCGCCACGATAAAAGAAGAGCATCCGTACAACCCCTTCGGCCACGACCGCGGCTCATCGTGGGGTTCTTCGAGACAGACAAACAACTACAGCAGCCGCACGGCATATAACGCGAAACCCACATACGAGCCTAAGACTCCGACCGAGCCGAAGGCACCGGTGACCGACTTCGTCTTCGTTGACCCCGAAGTAATCAAAGTCGGACAGAGAGTGCTGCATCAGAAGTTCGGCCAAGGCACCGTCAAGACCGTGGAAGGCACAGGGCCGAACAAAAAAGCCGCTGTTGTGTTTGACGACTGCGGGCTGAAGAACTTGATGTTGAAATTTGCAAAACTCAGCGTGTTAAATAAATACCTATAATTAATATGGATTACAATACAGGACGTGAAAAGATAGTGATATCAGAATATGGCCGTAACATCCAAGTGATGATTCGCCATCTCATGGAGATTGAAGACCGCAAGGAACGCACCGAGGCGGCGTATTTCGTCGTCAGCGTGATGGCGCAGATGAACCCGCAGGTGAAAGAGTCGAACGACTACAACCACAAGCTGTGGGACCATCTCCACATCATCGCCAACTACGAGCTTGACGTTGACAGTCCTTTCCCGAAGCCGACACCCGAGATGCAGCAGCAAAAACCCGACCACGTGGGCTATCAGAAGAACAACATACGTTTCGGACACTACGGACAGTATATCTACGATGTCGTGAAGAAGGTGAAAGAGATGGAAGACGGCCCGAAGAAACAGGCCATCTTCGTGAACATCGCCAACCACATGAAACGCGACTACCTCAACTGGAACCGCGACACCGTCAACGACCTGCTCATCCTCGACGACTTATACAAAATCTCTGACGGCGAGATAACGCTCCCGACCGACACGAAGCTGATTTCGACCAACGAGATCCTGAACAAAGCTCCTCAGCAACAGCAGAAGAAGAAAAACAAGCAGAAAAAGAACCAGCAGTCGAAACAGGGCAATCCAAACCGTCCGATGAAAAGGAACTAACGTCATGTCATCATTCAAGATCAAAGGCGGAAACAAACTCAGTGGCGTCATCGTTCCGCAGGGCGCCAAGAACGAAGCGATGCAGGTCATCTGCGCCGCTCTCCTCACCGACGAGCCGGTGACCATCACGAACCTGCCCGACATCCTCGACATCAACAACCTCATCGAGCTGATGAAAGGCATGGGTGTCGATGTGAGACGCACCAGCAAGAGCGAGGTGACGCTTCAGGCCAAAGACATCAACCACGAATATTTCGACAGCGAGGACTTCCACGAGCGCGCCACACGTCTGCGCGGCAGCGTGATGATACTCGGCCCGCTCCTCGCCCGCTTCGGCAACGGCTACATGCCGCGTCCGGGCGGCGACAAGATAGGACGCCGCCGTCTCGACACTCATCTCATCGGCCTGCAGAACCTCGGGGCGTCGATGGAGACGACCGACATGGAATACTGCTATCATCTCGTCGCGCCGGAAGACGGACTCAAAGGCACATATATGCTCCTCGATGAGGCGTCGGTGACAGGCACCGCCAACATCGTGATGGCCGCGGTGATGGCAAAAGGCACCACCACGATATTCAACGCGGCATGTGAGCCGTACCTCGTGCAGCTCTGCCGCATGCTCATCACCATGGGCGCGAAAATCGACGGCGTGGGCTCCAACCTGCTGCGAATCACCGGCGTGGAGAGACTGCACGGCACCACACACCGCCTCCTCGCCGACATGATCGAGGTAGGCTCGTTCATCGGCCTCGCCGCGATGACAGGCTCCGACATCACCATCAAAGACGCGGGGATACAAGACCTCGGCATCATCCCGAACACATTCAAGAAGTTAGGCATCAAGATGGAGTTCATCGGCGACGACATACACATCCCTGCGCAGCAGCACTACGAGGTTGACACCTTCCTCGACGGAAGCATCCTCACCATCGCCGACGCCCCGTGGCCCGGCTTCACCCCCGACCTGATAAGCATCATCCTCGTCGTGGCGACACAGGCCAAAGGCACCGTGCTGATACACCAGAAGATGTTCGAGAGCCGCCTCTTCTTCGTTGACAAACTCATCGACATGGGCGCACAGGTGATACTCTGCGACCCGCATCGCGCCAACGTCATCGGCCTTGACAGGAGCCATCAGCTCAAAGGCGTCAGAATGGCGTCGCCCGACATCAGAGCCGGCGTCGCACTGCTCATCGCAGCACTTTCAGCCAACGGGACATCAATAATCGACAACATCGACCAAATCGACAGAGGCTATCAGGACATCGACGAGCGACTGCGCCAGCTCGGAGCCGACATCAAACGAATCTGACAGATGAAGTGCCAGTGACATTTTGTCATTACGGTTTTTTTGGCAATGTTTTTGATTAAGTCCGATGTGTTTTTTTGAAAAAGAATTAAAAAATATATAATATGGGTGATAAAAAAAAAAACAAAAAAGATTCTCAAAACACTGAGAATAAAGACGTTAAGAATGAGAAAGAAGAAATGAAAGAGACGGCAGAAACCGTTGAGACATCCGAAGCCACAGAAGTTCAAGAAAATTCAGAGCTGAAAGAACTTCGGGAGAAGTACGACGAGCTGAACGACAAATACGTGCGTCTCTATTCAGAATACGACAACTACCGCAAGCGCACCGCCAACGAGAAGATAGAGCTGATCAAGACTGCTGCTGAAAGCACAATCAACGCGATGCTGCCCGTCTTGGACGACTTCGAGCGCGCGCTTCCGACGATGGAGAAGAGCGAAGACAAGAGCAACTACGAAGGCGCATTGCTGATTTACAACAAGTTAAAGAAGACATTGGAGCAGAAAGGTCTTGAAGAAATCGAGGCCAACGGCACCGACTTCAACACCGACGAGCATGAAGCCTTGACGCAGATTCCCGCTCCCGACGAGAGCATGAAGGGCAAGGTGATGGACGTCATCCAGAAAGGATATAAACTTAACGGCAAAGTAATCCGCTTCGCGCGTGTCGTTGTCGGATGCTAATTAACTGAGCTTCATAGCTTTATAAAATGGAAAAGAGAGATTACTACGAAGTGCTGGAAGTTCAGAAGAACGCCACAGCCGATGAGATCAAGAAAGCATACAGGAAGAAAGCCTTGCAGTACCACCCTGACAGGAATCCCGGCGACAAGGAGGCCGAGGAGAAGTTCAAGGAGGCGGCTGAGGCGTACAGCGTCTTGAGCGACGAGAACAAACGCGCCCGCTACGACCGTTACGGTTTTGCCGGAGCGCAGGGACAGGACTTCAGCGGGGCGTCGATGAACGACATCTTCGGTCAGTTCGGCGACATCCTAAGCGACCTGCTGAACAACAGTTTCGGAGGCGGTTTCAGCGGCTTCGGAGGAGGCTTTGGAGGCGGCTCACAACGCCCGGTCTATCGCGGCTCCAACCTCCGTCTCAAAGTCAAGCTCACCCTCGACGAGGTCAGCACCGGCGTGAAGAAGAAAGTGAAGGTGAACAAATACGTGCCATGCGCCAAATGCGGCGGCACCGGCTCCGAGGACGGGAAGACGGAGACATGCCCGACATGCCACGGGAGAGGACAGGTCGTGACAACACGCAACTCCATCTTCGGGCAGATGCAGACCGTTTCGGTTTGTCCCACGTGTAAGGGCGAAGGCCACATCATAAAGAAAAAATGTTCGTGCTGCAACGGCGACGGCGTCGTCAAGGGCGAGGAAGTCATCGAACTCGACATCCCGGCCGGCGTGGCAGAAGGGATGCAGCTGTCGGTCAGAGGCAAAGGCAACGCGGGCGCACACAACGGCGTCGCCGGCGACCTCCTCATCCTCATCGAAGAGACAAAAGACGACAAGCTCGAACGCGACGGCAACAACCTGATTTACAACCTGTTCATCAGTATGCCGCAGGCCGCGCTCGGCTGCAACGTCGATGTGCCGTGCGTCGGCGGAACCGTCAACATCAAAATCCCGGCAGGCACGCAAAGCGGCGACATCATCAGGCTGAGGGGCAAGGGACTGCCAGAAATAAACAGTTACTCAAGAGGCGAACTCATCGTGAACGTGAACGTCTGGACACCGAAGAGGCTATCGAAAGACGAAGAGCAGATGATGAAGACGCTCCTCGAAAGCGACAACTTCAAGCCGAAGCCGGGTGCCAACGACAAGAGCGCCTTCGACAAGATAAGAGACTTCTTCAGTTAAGCAGGAGGTGAAGGACGCAATTTTAACAATGAGTTTAACGAACTGATTATGAAATTGAAAAAAAACAAAAGTGAGATTACCGAGACCTCGGTTGTTTCAAGGAAATCAGAGATTCAAAAATCTACTGACGAGGCTCACAAAGAGATGATGGATCTGATGAGAGGCTTCTTTGACAACGGGAAACCTCAGGTAGGGATTTTTTGGTACGATTATGTAAATAACAAACTATTTGGTGTTCAGAAGGATGATGCCGACAAGTACGCGGAAAAAAACAAAATAGGCACACTTCACAAACTTCATAAAAGCTACTGGACCAAACAACATTTCAGAGCCGTCGCAAACAATGAGACCAACTCGATATTCTTTTCAGAAAACAATTACACCTTGATTCCAAGAGGCAGAGTCTTCGTCAAACCCGACATGACCTTTTATGTCACAGTAGGCGAATGGATCAACGGTTTCATAGGCGAAGAAAAACTCATTGATCAGGATAAATTGAGAGAACTCATTGAAGATGAATTCAATCTGACTGATTTCGATTACCTTATTGACGAACACTGGAACATCGGACGTGGTTGGTCCGAAGATAAATTTTAGCATGAACTATTTGGAAATCAAAAACGTAAGCAAGTCGTACGGCGCGAAGAAGGTGCTGGACGACATCTCCATTTCCGTGCCGCAGCAGAGCATCTACGGACTCCTCGGGCCGAACGGAGCGGGGAAGACGACACTCATCAGAATCATCAACCGGATAACCATGCCCGACGCGGGACAGGTATGCCTCGACGGTAAGCCGCTGGCACCCAATGACGTGGAAATCATCGGCTATCTGCCCGAAGAACGCGGGCTGTACAAGAAGATGAAGGTCGGCGAACAAGCCGTATATCTCGCACAGCTCAAAGGCATGGACAGAAAAGAAGCCGACAGCAAGCTCAGGCATTGGTTCGTGAAATTCGGCATAACCGAATGGTGGGACAAGAAAGTCGAAGAGCTGAGCAAAGGCATGCAGCAGAAGGTGCAGTTCATCGTCACCGTGATACACGAGCCGAAACTGCTTATCTTCGACGAGCCGTTCTCCGGCTTCGACCCCGTGAACGTGAATCTGCTGAAAAACGAGATTCTGGAACTCCGCGACAAAGGAGCCACGATATTGTTCTCAACGCACAACATGGCATCGGTGGAGGAACTCTGCGACAACATCATGCTTATTAATAAAGGTGAGAAAATCCTCGAAGGCAAGGTGAGCGACATCAAGCAGCAATACAAGAGCCACATATACGAGATGATTGTCAGACCTTTCAAGGAAGGAATCGACGTGCCGGAGGGCAACACGATAACAGCGATGGAGAACGACAGAGACGGCAACATACATATCACTGTCAAGTCGGCGAACTCCAACGAACTGATCAGGAGTGTGTTAGACGAAGGCGAACTCGTTTCGTACAAAGAGATACTCCCTTCGATGAACGACATCTTCATCAATTTAGTAACAGCAAATTCGTCGAACAACTAAAGCCCAGCCATCATGAAAATCGGAATCATAATACAGAGAGAATATCTGACACGAGTAAAAAAGAAATCGTTCTTAATCATAACGTTCCTCACCCCCATCCTATTCGCGACGCTGATGTTTCTGCCGTCGATACTGATGCTCAACTCAGAGAAACTTGAGGGCAAGAGAGCCATTGCCGTATGCGATGAATCGGGCATTTTCAAGGGGAAATTCGAGGACACCGACGCCAACAGCTTCATCTATTCGGGCCAAGACCTCGACGAGCTAAAGGCTCTGGTCAAGGAAGGCGTTTATGACGGAGTGCTGTTCATTCCGGCGACGCAGCTGAACGTACCCACCGGCGCCGAGCTTTACAGTCAGGAGCCACTGCCAATGACATTGACCTCACACATCAAGAGCAACATGAAGCAAACCATTGAGCACCAGAAACTTTTGGCCTCCGGCATCGACCCCAACATCGTGAAATCGGCGATGGGCACCACGATAACATTGCAGACAGTGCGCATGGACGAGGTGAACGGCGAGGAGGTCGAGAAGAAGAGCTTCGGCGAGTTCGAGATGATTTTCGGTCTGTTCCTTGCGATGATAATCTATTTTGTGGTGTTCCTTTTCGGCTCGCAGGTGATGCGCGGCGTCATTGAAGAGAAGACAAACAGAATCATCGAAGTCCTGGTATGTTCGGTGAAGCCTTTCGAGCTGATGATGGGCAAGATCATCGGCATCGCGCTCGTCGGGCTGACACAATTTGTGCTTTGGATTGTGCTGTCATTAGGAATTTACACAGCTGTAACCATGGCGACCGGCACGCCAGACCTGCTGTCGAACGGCACAGTGATGTCGGAACAAGTTATTGATGCGCAACAAATTACAGAAGGCGATGAATTGATAAAGGAGGTTATGGATGTGGTGCATTCAATCAATTTCAGCGAAATTCTCTGGTGCTTCCTGCTGTATTTCATCGGCGGTTATTTCCTTTATGCCGCGATGTTCGCCGCCACCGGCTCGGCATGCGACAACGAGACCGACTCACAGCAGTTCACACTGCCCATCTCGATACCTCTGATACTCGCCATAGTATGTTCTACAGGCATTGCCAACGCGCCTAACAGCAGCTTAAGTATCTGGTTGTCAATGATTCCGTTCACCTCACCGGTGGCGATGATGCTCAGGATCCCATACGGAGTGCCATATTGGCAGATTGGAGTATCGGCGGCGATTCTGGTATTGACATTCGTAATCTTCACGTGGCTTGCCGCGAAAATCTACAGGACAGGCATTTTGATGTACGGGAAGAAAGTCAGCTGGAAGGAGTTGATTAAATGGATTAAGTATTAGGCAGAGTGAAGTTTTGAGATTGGAGAGTTAAGAGAATTTTATTAAAAAATGTTTGGTGGCGAAATAAAAAAGTCGTATTTTTGCACGCTCAAAAAACAGGTTTGAAAATAACAAAAAAATAAGTTTAATAATTAAATTCAATTACAATGCAGAACAAAGGAGTCATTAAGCTTTTGGCAGTGTTATTGGCAGTCTTCACGGTGTACCAGTTGTCATTCACGTTCGTGACAAAGCACATCGAGGGTAAAGCCGAGAAATACGCCCAGAGCCAGGAATCACTCACATTGGCGCAAAAAATGGCCAATGGTGACCAGAAAGCCTACGAGGAATTGCTGGATTCGATCCAGACAGCGAGAGAGACATACTATCTCGACTCGATAGGCACAGTTAAAGTTTACATGTGGCAGGACTACCGCAAGTGCAAGGAGCAGGAGTTGAACCTCGGCCTTGACCTTAAGGGTGGTATGAACGTTATGATGGAAGTGTCAGTCCCTGACATCATCTACGCTCTCTCCGGCAACGCACAGAACAAAGACAACACATTCAGGCAGGCGATGGACGAGGCCAAGGCACAGCACCTCAACAGCCAGAAGGACTTTGTTGACCTTTTCGGCGAGGCATACCAGAGGCTCGACCCGAACGCTCGTCTCGCTTCGATCTTCCTCTTTGAGTTCAAGGACAAAGGCATCACCGTCAACTCGACGAACGCCGAGGTTCTGAAGGTCATCAAGGACGAGACAAGCAGCGCCATCGACCGTTCATATCAGATTTTGAGAACACGTATCGACCGTTTCGGTGTGGCACAGCCTAACATCCAGAAACTTGAAGGCTCAGGCCGTATCTTGGTCGAGCTCCCTGGCATCAAAGACCCGAAGCGCGTCCGCAAACTCTTGCAGGGCACGGCACAGCTCGAGTTCTGGGAGACATACAACTTCAACGAGATCTACCAGCATTTCGAGGAAGCCAACGCCCGTCTCGCGGAGATAGAGAAGGCCATGGCTCCCGAGAAGGCAGAGAAGGCTGAAGAAGTCAGCGCAGACGGCGAAGACCTCGCCCTCCTCAACCAGATGTCAGCGGAAGACTCTCTGAAGAAGGCACAGACGGAAGCCCTCGAGGCGTTCCAGAAGAACAACCCGCTTTACGCAGTGCTCCAGCCGTCGTTCTACGCAAATGCCAACGGCATGATGGTCCCGGCAGAGACAGCCCGCGTCGGCATGGCTCTCGTGAAAGACACGGCAAACGTCAACAGAATGCTCAAGCAAGTCAGCTCAATCTTCCCGCGCAACCTCCGTTTCGCATGGTGCGTGAAGCCTAACAAGACCGCTGACGGAGCAGAATACATCGACCTCGTCGCACTGAAGGCCAACAAAGAAAACAAGTGCTCACTCGGCGGTGAAGTCATCACCGACGCACGTCAGGACTACGACCAGAACGGCCGCGTCCAGGTTGACATGCAGATGAACACAGAAGGCGCGAAGGCATGGAAACGCCTCACAGGTGACAACATCCACCGTCAGGTCGCTGTAGTCCTCGACAACTACGTATATTCATATCCTGTCGTCAACGACGAAATCCCTGGCGGACGCTCACAGATCTCCGGCGGCGACATGACAGTCGAAGAGGCACAGGACTTGGCGAACATCCTGAAAGCAGGTAAGCTGCCGGCTCCGGCGAGAGTCCTTGAAGAGAACGTCGTCGGCCCGTCACTCGGTCAGGAAGCCATCACATCAGGTTTCTGGTCATTCATCATCGCATTCTGCCTCGTCCTTCTCTATATGCTGTTCTTCTACAGCAAGGCAGGTCTGGCAGCCGACATCGCATTGCTCGTGAACATCGTGTTCTTCTTCGGTGTCATCGCGTCATTCGGCACAGTGCTCACACTCCCTGGCATCGCAGGTATCGTGTTGACATTAGGTATGGCTGTTGACTCGAACGTCATCATCTTCGAACGTATCAAGGAAGAAGTCGCGGCAGGCAAGGGCTTGCGCCTCGCCGTCGCCGACGGTTTCAAGGCGGCTTACTCAGCCATCCTCGACGGTCAGATCACCACATTCCTCACAGGTTTCATCCTCTTCGAGTTCGGAACAGGCCCTGTCCAAGGTTTCGCGACGACATTGATGATCGGTATCTGCACATCGTTGTTCACATCAATATTCATCACACGTCTCATCCTCGACAGATGGGTTGAGAAAGGCAAAGACGTCAAGTTCTCGACCAACATGACACGCGACTTCATGAAGCACGCCAACTTCGACTTCATCAAGTTCCGCAAGACGGCCTTCATCATCGGCGGCGCAATGATCCTCGTGAGCGCGGTCTCACTCTGCACGCTGAAACTCAACCTCGGCATCGACTTCAAGGGTGGCCGCAACTACGTCATCCGTTTCGACAAGGAAGTCAACGACAACCAGGTCCGTGAGGCCCTCGCAGCGATCGACATCTTCCAGGCAGCCAACGAGACACCACTCGTAAAGACCTTCGGCCCGGCCAACCAGGTGAAAGTCACAACGAAATACATGGTTGACAACGACGACCCGGAGATTGACGCACAGATCCAGGAAGTGTTCTTCGAGGCGTTGAAGGGATTCTACACAGGCAATGTGACATACCAGCAGTTCTCGTCAGACGATGTCTCAATAGGCATCATGAGTTCACAGAAGGTCGGCGGCACCATCGCTGACGACGTGACACGCAAGGCATTCTGGGCAGTCGCATTCTCACTGGTGGTCATCTTTATCTATATCGCGATACGTTTCAGAAGATGGCAGTACGGTGTGTCGTCAATCATCGCATTGGCACACGACACCATCATTGTGATCGGTATGTACTCGTTGCTTTACAGCGTCATGCCGTTCTCAATGGAGGTTGACCAGTCGTTCATCGCGGCGGTGCTGACAATCATCGGTTACTCAATCAACAACACCGTGGTTATCTTCGACCGTATCCGTGAAAACGTCGCGTTGTTCCCGAAGAGGACATGGTACGAGAGAATCAACAACGGCGTCAACAGCACCTTGATGCGTTCAATCAACACATCAGGCACCACGTTGGTCGTGTTGCTCGCGATCTTCATCTTCGGCGGCGAGACAATCCGCGGCTTCGTGTTCGCATTGCTCGTCGGTATCGTGGCTGGTACATTCTCATCACTCTTCATCGCATCACCATTCGCTTACATCCTTTTCAAAGGCAAAGAGCAGGATGCCAAGTTGCTTGAAGAAGCCAACGCAAAGAGAAAATAATTGTCTCATACAATAAACCAAAGAGAGACGGGGCAACACAGCCCCGTCTTTTTTTTGTCACCACGAATTTCACGAATAAGTTCACCACGAATTTCACGAATTTTCACGAATATTTTCCTCTTTAATCTCTCCTCTCTCCTCTTTAATCTCTATTCTTTAATCCCTAATCTTTTTCTCGCTTATATCAAAAAAAATTGTAATTTTGCGAGATTATTTTCGTTATACACGACAAAGGATAATTTTATGACAAGAAAACTGTTTCTGATATTGATAATGATACTGTTCGGTGTCACGCAACAGCTTGAGGCGCAACGCAAAAGCCCTGCCAAGAACGCTGACATCCTGTTTGAACGCGGACAGTATTTCAACGCCATCGACCGATATAAGAAAGCATATAAGAGAACCAGGAGCAAGAAATACGAGCAGGAGCGGATACGCATCACCTACCAGCTCGGCGAGTGCTATCGTCTGACAGAGAACCCGAAGCAGGCCGCGTCGCAGTACAAGCGCGTGGTGAAGACCGACTTCCCCATTGAGAACCCCATCGTTTACCTCCATTACGGTGACGTCTTGAAACGCAACGGCAAATACGACGACGCGAGTCTGTACTATGACATGTATATGAAGATGGTGCCAGACGACCCGCGCGGAGAGCTTGCCGCCGCCGACATCAGCAAGATTCAGGAATGGCTCGAGTTCCCGTCGAAATACGAGGTGACACGCGTGAAGGCACTTAACTCGAAAGCCTCTGAGTTCGGCGTGGCATGGACCAGCAACAATTTCAACGAAGTGGTGTTCTGTTCGACGCGCGACGGCGGGCTGTCGAAGGAGAAAGACGCCATCACGGGACAGAAATTCGCCGACTTTTACATCTCGCGCCAGGACAAGAAAGGCGTGTGGGACAAGCCAGAGCTTACCGACGAGGAAGGCGGCATCAACACGCAGGGCAGCGAGGGCGTGCCGTTCTTCAACAAGTCGTTCTCGACACTGTATTTCACCCGTTGCGGAAACGCCAAGAAACGCGAGTCAGGATGCCAGATAGTGAAGTCATCACACGCCGGCGGTGCCTTCGCGGAGCCTGTCGTCGTTGACATCACAAGTGTCGATTCGCTCGAAGTCATAGGCCACCCGACACTCTCTTCCGATGAGAGCATCATGTATTTCGCGGCAGACCGCAAAGGAGGCTTCGGCGGCAAGGACATCTGGATGACGATGAAAGGCGACGACGGCAAGTTCGGCCGTCCGTTCAACCTCGGCGATGTCATCAACACACAAGGCGATGAGATGTTCCCGTTCCTCCGCAACGACAGCACGCTGTATTTCGCCTCCGACGGTCACGGCGGCATGGGCGGACTCGACATCTTCGTCACCACCGTTGACACCTTGGGCAACTGGGGCGAGCCGGTGAACCTTAAATACCCCATCAACTCGACAGGCAACGACTTCGGCATCGTCTTCCACCCCACCGAGGAACGCGGATTCTTCATCTCAAACCGTGACAGCCGCAACGGACAGGACGACGACATCTATTACTTCATTGAACCGCCGGTGCTGTTCACCATCAACGGAACAATAAAGAACGCCAACACCTTGCAGTACGTCAACGGCGCCAACGTGAAACTCACAGGCTCCGACGGCACGACGGCGACGACGCTTTCGAGCGAGACAGGCGGCTTCCAGTTCACAAACAGCCAGGTAGCAATCAACAACGTCTATGTCATCACCATCGACAAGCCGAACTTCTTCACCATGACCGACACCATCAGCACGGTGGGGCTTGAGTTCAGCCATGATTTCAAGGTTGATTACGACATGAGCATGATTCCAGATGAGCCTGTCGTCCTTCCGGAGATACGCTACGACCTCGGCAAATGGGAGCTTCTGCCGCAGTTTGAAGACTCGCTGCAAGGCCTCATCGAGATGCTTCAGGTCAACCCGAACATAACGGTCGAACTCGGCTCACACACCGACTACCGCGACACCGACGCACGCAACGACATCCTGTCACAGAAACGCGCACAGTCGGTCTGCGACTACCTCGTCATCAGAGGCATCGACCCGCTCCGCCTCACGGCAAAAGGCTACGGCGAGAGAGTGCCGAGGACGCTGAAGAAAGACTTCGTCTATAACGGTTACACTTTCAAGAACGGGACACAACTCACCGAAGACTACATCAACGCGCTTTCGAACGAAGAGCTGAAAGAATATGCGCACCAGCTTAACAGAAGGACGGAATTCAAAGTCATAAGCAAAGACTACAAGCCGCGCACCGACATCAACGACGAGCAGCGGGCGGCAATCAGCCTGAACCCGCAGGACAACAAAGTGTTCTTCTCGCAAGACCAGAACTCGGGTCTGTTCTCGTTCAAGGCCATCATCAACGCATATACCGAAAACATCGTTTACGACAAAGACAACGACTTCACCGTCTCGCAGGCGAAGGTCATGCAACTGCTCAACGAAGGCCGCATCACCAAAGACGACTTCATCGGTGACAATATCGAGAAAATCATCACCGCCGGAGCCGTCAAAGACCGTTCTGTATTCAGAATCAAAGATATGTACATCGCCGACAGGAAAGTCGAGAACATAGAAGTGACGGTCGTCAACAACCAACGCGTCGATTGGGTCATCGGCTCCAAAGCCCTGAAACAGTTCGGCAGTTTTGAATTTAACACAGATGAACACAAACTAATATTCAAGTAGGAACTTTATAAACTTTATACTTTCTACTTTATAAACTTTATACTTTACAACTAACATGCCAGTAGAAAAACGATATAGTCTTCGTGGTGTCTCGGCGGAGAAAGAAGACATCCACAACGCGATAAAAAACCTTGACAAAGGCTTGTATCCCAATGCCTTCTGCAAGATAATACCCGACATTCTCGGTGGTGACGAGGAATATTGCAACATCATGCACGCCGACGGCGCCGGCACGAAGTCGTCGCTCGCATATCTTTATTGGAAAGAGACAGGCGACCTCTCGGTCTGGGCGGGCATAGCGCAAGACGCCGTCGTGATGAACACCGACGACCTCATGTGCGTCGGAGCCACCGACAAGATGCTGCTCTCCTCCACGATAGGACGCAACAAGAACCTGATCCCCGGCGAAGTCATCTCTGCCCTCATCAACGGAACGGAGGAATTTCTCGCGAAACTGCGCTCACTCGGCGTAGGCATTTATCTCACCGGTGGCGAGACGGCCGATGTCGGCGACTTGGTGAGAACCATCATCGTTGACAGCACCGTCACCACAAGGATGAGACGCTCGGAAGTCATTGAGAATCACATCGCCCCGGGCAATGTCATCGTCGGTTTCGCGTCATACGGACAAGCCACCTACGAAGACAAGTACAACGGCGGCATGGGCAGCAACGGACTGACATCGGCACGGCACGACGTACTCGGACATTATCTCGCCGAGAAATACGCCGAGAGCTACGACCACTCGATACCCGAAGACCTAATCTATTCAGGGAACCACACACTTACCGAAGCAACAGCAGTGGAAGGCGTAGATGTCGGGAAACTCATCCTCGCCCCCACCCGCACCTACCTGCCGATGATGGTCCCGATTCTCGAAAATCTCCGCGGACATATCAACGGCATCATACATTGCAGCGGCGGCGCCCAGACGAAAGTGACGCACTTCATCGACAAACTGCATGTCATCAAAGACAATATGATTGAGATTCCGCCATTGTTCCAGATGATTCAGGAGTCATCGGGCACCGACTGGCAGGAGATGTACAAAGTTTTCAACATGGGTTCGCGTCTTGAGATTTACACCGATGAGAAATCGGCGGAAGAGATGATAAAGATAGCCAACTCATTCAATATCAACGCACAGATAATAGGACACGTAGAGGCATCCGACAGAAAACGCCTCACCATAAAGAGTAAACACGGAATTTTTGAATACTGATGGAAATAATTGACAAGTTAGAAGAGATAAAAGAACGCTGGGAGGGGTTGCGCGAGCAGCTCAACGACCCTGAGTTGATGAACGACATGAAACGTTACGTCAAGGTGAACAAGGACTACAAAGACCTTGAGCCTGTGATAGATGCGTTCAACCAATACAAGAATTACCTCGCGAACATCGAGGAGGCGAAGGAGATTCTGAAGACGGAGAAAGACGAAGACATGCGTGAGATGGCGCAGGAGGAACTCGACAAGGCGACGGAGAAGTCGGCGAAGCTCGAGGAAGACATCCGTCTGATGCTCATCCCGAAGGACCCGACCGACGGCAAGAACGCCGTTATGGAGATTCGCGCGGGCACCGGCGGCGACGAGGCTGCCATCTTCGCGGGCGACCTCTACAGGATGTATATCAAGTTCTGCGAGGCGAAAAACTGGAAGGTCGAGACCGTCGATGCCAATGAAGGCACCGCCGGCGGATTCAAGGAGATCGTGTTCAACGTCACAGGCGACGGCGCGTACGGACTTCTGAAGTTCGAGTCGGGCGTGCACCGCGTGCAGCGCGTGCCTAAGACAGAGACGCAAGGCCGCATCCACACCTCAGCCGCGTCAGTGGTGGTGCTCCCCGAAGCCGAAGAGTTCGACGTCGAGCTTCTCGACAAAGACATCAAGAAAGAGGTTTATTGCGCGGCGTCAGGCCCTGGCGGACAATGCGTCAACACCACATACAGCGCGGTGCGACTCACCCACATCCCGACAGGCGTGGTGGTGAGCTGCATCGACGAACGCTCACAAGCCAAGAACATGGCCAAGGCCATGAAAATCCTCAGGACACGCATCTACGAACAGGAATACAACAAATACATGGAGGAGGTCTGTTCGAAGCGTAAGACCATGGTCTCGACCGGCGACCGCTCGGCCAAGATACGCACCTACAACTACCCGCAGGGACGCGTCACCGACCACCGCATCGGATTCACCGTGTATAACCTCACCTCCGTCATGGACGGCGACCTGACATCATTCATTGAGAACCTCCAGATGGCGGAGAACGCCGAGAGGTTGAAGGAGAGCATGGAATAGTCAGTTAAAAGTTAAAAGATTACAATCGCAACATGAACAAGCAGCAAATCATAGAACAAATCCGCGCGAAGAAGTCGTTCCTTTGCGTCGGTCTCGACACAGACATCAAGAAAATACCGCAGCATCTTCTCAATGAAGAAGACCCCGTCTTCGCATTCAACAAGGCCATCATCGACGCCACCGCGAAATACGCCATCGCCTTCAAGCCGAACACGGCGTTCTATGAGGTCTATGGCGCGAAAGGCTGGGCAAGTCTCGAAAAGACAATCAATTACATAAAGTCAAATTACCCTGAGATGTTCGTCATCGCCGACGCAAAACGCGGCGACATCGGCAACACCTCCGCCAACTACGCACGCGCCTTCTTCGAGACGCTCAACGCCGACGCCATCACCGTGGCACCTTACATGGGCGTTGACTCCGTCGAGCCTTTCCTCGGCTTCGACGGCAAATGGGTGATCCTTCTTGCCCTGACATCAAACAAAGGCTCGAAAGACTTCCAATATCTCAACATCGAAGGCAAGGAGTTATACAAAAACGTCTTGGCGAAATCGGCTGAATGGGCTGGCAGCGACAAGATGATGTACGTCGTCGGTGCGACGCATCCCGAGGAGCTCGGCGAGATACGCAGGCTTCTGCCGGAGCATTTCCTCCTCGTCCCGGGTGTCGGGGCGCAGGGCGGCGACCTTCAGGCTGTCGCGAAGTTCGGCCTCAACAAAGACTGCGGCCTCATCGTCAACTCGTCACGCGGCATCATCTACGCCTCCAACGGCGAGGACTTCGCGGAAAGGGCCGCCGAAGAGGCAAGGAAACTGCAGGAGCAGATGGCAGCCGTTTTGTAGTATAAAGTTATAAAGTATAAAGTTAAAAGGGCGCGAAGCGGACAAAATGTTTGCCTTGCGCTTTTTATGTCCTTAAAAAATTTTCCAAAAAGCGACTCCAAGTCACAAAAGATTTATATCTTTGCGGTCAGGTCAAAAACGTAAAATATATGACTACATTATTCGATTACAGCGGAGTGCGTTACATCAACCCGCTCACTGACTTCGGCTTCAAGAAGATTTTCGGCGACAAGGAGGTGATGAAAGCCTTTCTCACCGACCTGCTTCAGCCGAGTTCACCGATAAAAGACCTTGTTTTCCTTGACAAGGAGTTAGGCCCTGACAACGAGACATTCAGAGGCGTCATATACGACCTGCGCTGCATGACGGAAGACGGAGGCGAGTTTATCGTCGAGATGCAGAACCGCGGGCAGGAGCACTTCAGCGAGAGGATCCTTTATTATCTGTCACGTTCGTTCTCGAATCAGAAAGGGGCGGGCGACAAGAACTGGGATTATAGCCTGAAGCCTATTTATGGCGTGTTTTTCCTGAATTTCCACATGAAAGGATTCAAGCCGCGGTACCTGAGGACAATTCAGATGACTGTCAGTGAGACCGGCGAGTTGTTCTCAGACAAACTCAAGGCTTTCACGTTGGAAATTCCTGATTTCAAAGACAAGTCAGAAGACTACCCGAAGACAAAGATTGAATATTGGCTGTACATCTTGGCTAATATGCAGAATTTCAAGGGGCAGCTGCCTTTCACACAGGAACAACCAGCATTCAAGAAAGTCGGCAGAATCTCAGAGATAGCCCACCTGACACCTGACGACCTGCGGTCATACGACAAAAATATGGATAACATCCGCACCAACAACGAGGTCATGAGTTTCGCCAGAAATGAAGGCAGAGAGGAAGGTCGAGAAAAAGGCAGAGAAGAAGGTATAAGAGAAGGCATGAAAGAAGGCATTTATAAAGTCGCAAAAAGCATGAAAGAAATGGGGCTGCCGATGGCCCAGATAACACAGGCGACAGAGTTGCCAGAAGATGAAATTGCCGCATTGTAAACACAAAGTTCTTTCACATCTTCTCGTATGGACAACTAAAAAGGACTGACGCAGCTTAAACGTCAGCCCTTTAAATTTTATAACTTTCAACCTTTAACTGAAAAGTTATCTTGCGACAGCGATTTTCTGTGTCTTCACACTGCCGTCGTTGGCAACGACCTTGACGAAATAAACGCCATTGTCGAATGAAGCGACATTCACTGTTGTCTTGACAGAACCCTCAACGTCAGCGACCATCTGGCCGAGAGAGTTGTAAACCTCAACGGTCTTGATGCTCTCGCCCTCAACAAAGAGTGTGCTGTTTGCAGGGTTAGGATAAACCTTCAGGTTGCTCATGGCATTTTCGCCGACTGCACTCGGTTTCCTGTTGATCCTCATGAGATCCGAATTTTGCGAGCCGAACTCACCGTTGTCTTCATCCATACCGACGATGTATTTGTCTGCGACTTTGATCTTGTACCAGCCGTCGCCGTATGCGCAGCAGATACCGTTGTCGTTGTCATCATAGATGTTGAACAGGTAATCCGCATCTGTCGGAAGGTCTTCGATCGTCTCGACATGGAGCTGCGTACCGCCTGATGAGATGAGGTGAGCATACGGGCCGCCTTCGGCAACGACCTCACCAAGCGAATTGATGAGCTTCCATGTGGTCTGTTCGCCGAACTGGTCCTGGTTGATGTAGATCTTCATCGTTGTCGTCTCGCCATCAATCGGCTCTGTCTCAACCCATTCGTCGCAGACCGCCGTGAAATTAACTTCGTAAGGATAATCCTGACCGTTAGCCTTCACTATCGTGAGCTTGCCGGCGTTTGTCCCAAATGGAATCTCCATGTCGAAAGAGATGCTCTCCCCCGCTTTTGGAGCAAGATCGCCGTCCCATTCAAATTCCGATACGGCGCCACCAATTTCAACTTTATATTGAATTGAAGTGAGATTTTCTGTTCCACCGTTTAACAAAGTGAAGTCAAATGTCTTGACCTGGCTGCAAATCGCCACCGCACGTTGGCTGACACTCTTGATGACAGGATAGATAGGCTCGTCTGAACCCTGTGACGTCTCAAGCATGTTGGCGGAAAGGATGTTGCGCGCCGGGTTGTTCGTTGTCCTTGCGCAGACGAAAGCGAGGAAGTGGACGTTGTTGATGTCAACCTCGACGCCATTCGGAGAGCCGATCATCTCAGGAATAGCGTATGTGTATTCCTTTGTGATGAGTGTGCCGGCTGTCGTAGGTGTGATTGGGTCGCCCCATGCGCTCTCGCCGATCACATCGCGGAGGATGTGCATGTGGCAGTACTGCCCGCCGACCCACTGTGACGGGTTCGAGGCACCGCCGCTCTGCGAGCCCCAGATGCTGTCCTGAAGCATATAGACAGTGAGATAGTTCGTTGACTCTGTGCTGTTTCCGGTGTAATAGACCTCAACTGTGATGCTGGCTTCACGTGTCTCCGGGTTGATGACGACCTGTCCGCCCACGTTGAGTTCTGAAGCCTGTGCCAACTGCTGGGATGCAAGGCCGTTCCATGCGCTGCGGCTCTGGCCGGATGATGTCGAACGGTTGACGACACCCGTCGGATAACTACTGATTGAGAATCCGCCGTGGATGGTGTTGCCGTCTGTTGTGTTGAAGTTAGGATAACTTGTCGGAGCATAGCCGCCTGCATGAATGTTGACAGCCCACACCCGGCCAGGATTGTTGTTGCAGATTTGGTTTGCGATGACGTGTCCGTCCGGGCAATAGCCGCAGTTACGGCCAGTGAACTCTTCAATGACGACGTTCCTGTTTGCAGGCTCTGTCGATACGAACATCTGTGCGCTTGCCATGAAGCCGGTCACAAGTCCTAATACGAGAAATGTAAGTTTTTTCATCTTTTTAATTGATTAATAATTGATTATGATTTATTTTTGAATTTGAAAAAAGAGGAAAGTGGAAATCTGCTCTCTTTTCTCATTCCTCTCTCCTCTTTTAACTTTTAACGCTTAAAGCTCAACTTCAGTATTCCAGCCGAACTCGTCCTTCTCGGCGCCTGTCTGGATGCCGCGGAGTTTGTTGTAAAGTTTCTGGCTCCACGGACCCGGCTTGCCGTCACCGAACTGGTATGACTTACCTGTATCAGGGTCGTCGATGCGTGAGATCGGGCTGATGACTGCTGCTGTTCCACATGCGCCAGCCTCCTCGAATGTGGCGAGTTCCTCTTCAGCGATAGGACGGCGTTCAACCTTCATGCCGAGGCTTTCAGCAAGCTGCATCAAGCTCTTGTTGGTGATTGACGGAAGGATTGATGTCGATTTCGGAGTGATGTATGTGTTGTCTTTGATAGCGAAGAAGTTAGCTGCGCCGGCTTCGTCGATGTATTTCTTTTCCTTTGCGTCGAGATAGAACTCACATGCGTACTGACCGCCGTGGCAGGCTTCTGTATGAGCGCGCAATGATGCCGCGTAGTTGCCGCCGACCTTGTAGATACCTGTTCCGAGAGGTGCCGAACGGTCGTACTTGCGTGTGATGACGTATGGATTGGCCATGAAACCGCCCTTGAAATACGGGCCCACCGGTGTGGCGAACACGACGAACAGATATTCATCAGCCGGTTTCACACCAACGCGGGCGCCTGTGCCGATGAGCAACGGACGGAGGTACAACGAAGCGCCGCTCTCGTATGTCGGGACGAACTCCTTGTTGACCTGTACGCATTTAATCATAGCTTCTTTGAATTTCTCCATTGGGAAACGTGGCATGCAGATGCCGTCGCATGATGTCTCGAGACGTTTCGCGTTCTCTTCCATGCGGAAGATGCGGACTTTGCCGTCAACGCCGCGGTGAGCCTTCAGGCCTTCGAAAGCCTCCTGACCGTAGTGCAGGCATGTGGCCGCCATGTGGATGTTGATTGTCTCTTCCGAGCAGATTTCAAGCTCGCCCCACTCACCGTTACGGTAGTAGCAGCGGACGTTGTAGTTTGTTTTCAGATAACCGAACGGGAGTGAACCCCAGTCAATGTCTTTTGTGTTTTGCATGATATTATATTTTTTAAGTTGATAAATTCATTTTTTTCAAACTGCAAAGATACAATTTTTTTGATAATGGCTCCCAACTTTGAAAATATTTTAAATGTCATGAAAAACAACGTGAGCTAATGCTGTCTCAGCACTATGTTCCAGCCGCAAGTGCTTGACGGACGGTACGTCCCGTTCCAGAGATCGAAGCCGTCCTTGCAAATCGTCATTCTTTGGCTCTCCATCTGCTTCGCCATCGGGATGTCGAGACGGAAGCTGCCGGTCTCGTCGGTCAGTGTTTTGATGTCTTGCACGATGACAGCGGCTCCGGCGACGGGTCTTCCCTGCTCGTCGATGACATTGCCGAAGATGACGCCGAGGCTGTTGTCGCGACGTAACGGCAGCGTCAACGATTTCTTCATCTTCATCGTCGTGTCAACAGTTTGATAGCCAGATGATTCAAGGACGAGATGCATTGTCTTGTATTTGTCGCCAAAAGGTATGTTTTCAATCAGGATTGTCGTGTTTGTCCTGTTCACCGGCACTTTGACGGGTTCGTTGCCGTTGATGCTGTATGTGACTACGCCCGACTCGAACGGGAGCGACGGGATGGAATATTCGGTGTCTTCGGCCACGTTCACCTTGATGTCCAAGGGTTTGAAGACGAGCCAGCAGATGACGAAAACGAGCAGTGCTGTCGCGAACAACGCGCTCAGGCAAGCCACACGTCTCTTGTGTTTCGCATTCGCGTCGATGATGCCGTCCATGACGAGGCGGCGGACGACCACGTCGTAGGCCATCTCGGAGAACCGTTCCACCGCCATTTTCTGGAACGCCATCGCGCGGCTCGCCTCGACAGCCTCCTCCAAGGCCTTCTCGTCAGACGCGAAATACGCCTTGACGAGGCCTTTCTCATCCTCGTTGGTCAAGCCGTCAAGATAGCGGGCGAGCAGTTCCTCCGGTAACTTATCTGTTTTTTCTGACATATCCTCCGTCAATTAGTTTCTTCAGTTCGACCTTCGCCCTTCTCGAAATCGTATAGACATTTTCGATGCTGACGCCCATGGACCTTGCGATCTCATCGGCTTTCATGCCTTTCCATTCCGACAAAAGGACATATTTATACCTCGCGTTTTCGATACTATTTATAGCGTCGAGAAGTTCGAAACGCAGCAGATGCGCGTTGCCGTCCTCATATTCGATGATGTTCTCGTCGAGCAGCGTCGATCTCCCGTCTGATGCGGCCACTTCCTTTTTCTTTTCATCAAAAAACCTCACCAAAACCGTTGACAGCCAGGTATCAAGGCTGGAAAGGAAGTTGAATTTCCTCAGTTTCTCCCAGCCATTTTTGTGCAAAAATAAATAAAATTCAGTTATCAGTTCCTCTTTTTTGACGTTAGACGAAAACGTGCGCCTGATAATGAATGAGAAAAGCTTGTCGCAGCGGTAAAACAGCAGGTACTCGATGGCATCTTCGTCATTGTTCATGACAGCCTCAAGCAGTTCCCTATCGGACAGCGACCTGAAATATTTAAGCCTTTTCCGCCTCAACTCACAAGCATTTTTCTAACACAAGTTTCACAAGCATTTTTCTAACACAAGTTTCACAAGCATTTTTCTAACACAAGTTTCACAAGCATTTTT
>CALBNV010000080.1 GCA_937896895.1 uncultured Bacteroidales bacterium
TAGCCAAGGTCTCCGATGATGACGAATGCCATTTCCCATCCGTAATATTTTGCAATCAGAGGAATGGCAAAAGGTGCTATCAATGCACCGATGGAGCATCCGCTATTGAAAATCGAAGTGGCGAAAGCTCTGTCTTTAGGTTCGAAACATTCTGCTGTTACCTTGATTGCTGCAGGGAAGTTTCCGGCCTCGCCGAGGGCAAGGATGCCACGGCAGAGCAGGAACAGATAGACGGACGTGGTGGAGATGGCCAAGGCGACGTTGCTGCCCACCTCGACAGCCTTCAGTGCGGCAGCACTGCTGACACCGTCCACGAGCAGTGAGGTGGCCCAGCCGCAGGCGGCGTGCATGCAGGCACCGGCCGACCAGACAGCGATAGCGATGAGGTAGCCCTTCTTAGTGCCCATCCAGTCGACGAACTTGCCAGCGAACAGACAGGCTAAGGCGTAGAAGATGGAGAAGAAACTGGTGATGGTGCCGTAGTTGGCATCGGTCCAGTGAAACTCGGGCTTGATGAACTCCTCATAGGTGAGGGAAAGGACCTGACGGTCGAGGTAATTGACGGTAGTGGCGACGAACAGCAGCGAGCAAAGCCACCAGCGCCAGTTGGACATCAGTTTTTTCTGTGTACTCATTGTTATATGATAATTGGTTTTGTCATTTGGGCACAAAGTTAACATTAATATTGGAAAAACGGCACCATTTAGACAGAATTCTTTCGTTTGTGTGGATAGAAAAAAGGAATCTGGTCAAAGGGTTCCTCTGGCCAATCATGGATAGATGGATGGAAGATTATTCCTCGGCGCTGGGCTGGCCGTGAAGCAGGATGAGGCCGGATTTAGCTGAGACGTTCTGCACGGCAGCCACCTTGTCTGTGGCTTCGTCGACGAGGAGCAGCGAGGTCTCGGTGGCCAGCCGGCAATGGGTGATGGTGTCGCCGGCATGAGCATGGACAGCGATGAGGCTGTCGTTCATCCACAGCGATATCTCCTTGCCCGCAAAGTCATCCGAAAGAACGAACCGATAGATGTCCTGTTTCATCTGTTCCTCCTTGTTGGTCGAGAGGTGGACGGCCTGAATGAGGAAGATGAACACGATGGCAATGACGGCAATGCCCAGTAAGGCAGTGCCCGTCAGAAAGGACTTGTTGGCGTTGGCTGCTTTTCTCATGATTTCTGCCGCAAAGATAGGCAATTCTATGCAATGACGAAAATAAATCTGTAACGGATTTTTGTCTTTGACGCAGTTAAGGCTTCTCTGTGAAAAAAACTATTGACTTTTTTTGTCGTGTTATTTATTAGTCGTACATTTGCAACGAAGTATGATGAGAAGTACAGTAACATCAGCTTCAAGACATCGTAAGGAAGCGTTTTAGCTGTTCTTTTCTGTAAATCTCGACAATTTACGAAACTGAAGAAGAGCCCCGAGACGCTCCGTGTTGGTCGTAATAGTTACGGGCTCCGGCTCGCACTGTATGCCAACGTGTGAGCCGTTTTTTCTTTATCTTCAGTTTCAGGCAGTCGAGAGCCTACAGAAAAGGTAAGTCTAATCAGGCTCACACTTCTTTTTTGTGCCTTTCCAATTAGTGGCGTTTCAATAATTGACAATGGTACAAGGGACAGGTGTCGTTCCCCGACAACGTAATCATGCCCTTCATCGCGGGTAAGATCTATGTCGATGGGAAACTCGTTCAGAACCTGAGCGGCAACGGTTACCTCTATATGCGCTATGATTTTAGTGATGAATGATGCCCTTCCTTTACATAAGGCTCAGTGACAAACCGTCAGGTCTTGTGTATAGAATGATGCCTGTTCCGGTGTTTACCGTGAATTATCCCCATCCCGCTCGCTTCGTCGGGCGAGATATGTGTTTCATAAATTTGTTAAGGAGTGGCGGGCTGTGAGGTTCGCCACTTCTCTTTGGCTCTGGTTTTGTCTGCTACTTCAGGGATTGTCGTTTAATTCAGAGTAATTGATATTGATTGACGAGGGGATGCCTTCCAAGGCTTCCCTCGTCAGCCTTTTCACTGAGTTTTGTCATTATTTGAATCTATTTTCGTGTCATCAGGACATATTTATCCCTTGCATGACTAATTTTTTTTGATTGTTTTGTGGCTATGCTGCCTGGCAGAGTTCCGATTTTTCAATTCTCCTTGCCAGTTGTACTACGTTTGCTGTATGGATGCCGAAGAAGATAATCAGGATTTCCGTCCTCTTGACTCGGCCGTCTATCCGTTTGAGTCCGTAATGTTCCTTCTGCGTTCCAAATGATCCTTCCATTGCCGTGGCGCGTACTCGGGCAAGTTCTTTTTTGACCATGCTGACAGGAGCCGTCACGTCCCGTTTCCTTCCTTTCTGTGAAAATGACGTCTCGATGTTTCGCTTGCTGCAGAAGGTACGGTTGTCATTGCCCGAGTAGCTGCAGTCACCTCCCACCTTCGTAATCTTCTCGCCGAAGAGCTTCTCTGCGAGCTTTACGCAATGTACGAGGCGGGTACCCTCGTTGAAGGCGTTGAAGGAAAGTCTCTCGATGAACGAGATACCGTCGACCAGGATGTTGTTGCACTTGGCTCCGAACTCGACTTTCTTTGTCTCCTTGCCTCTTACGATTGGACGCACGTATGGCTTGTTGACGCTCACGATGCGGTTAGGGATGCTTTCCTTGGCGTTGCCGCTCTCGTGATGGTTGCGCTGCTGACGGTATATCTTCGTCATCGTCTCTATTTCTGCGAGTTGCCTGCTCGAAAACAGTTCCGCACAGGGATTTTCCCTGCCGAGCCTCCTGAGCTCTGTGAGTATCTTTCCCAGCAGGTTCAGCAGGCGACAGATTATCTTGCGAGTCCGTTTCTGGGTGTGACGGCGTTGCTTCACATAGGCCATGTTGTCTCGGGACACGTCAAGGTATTTTGTCCTCATACGACGGATGCCGAGTTTGCGGCTTGCCTCACACATCATCGGATACGCCTTCTCTATACATTCCCACAGCAGTTTCGCGTCAGTCGGGTAGCGCATGGCACTTTCGTAGCAGGTCGCATCGGTATAGAGAGTGTCGAGATTCTTCATGTACGGCTTCCATGCCTCTGCCAACACCTCCTGCTGATTCTGTATCTTCAGACGGCGGGACAGATCAAGTGCGATGTCGTCTATGAGCTTGTAGTTGGACAGCGGATTCCTTGTGTCGATCCGGATGCCACAGAATATCTGGTAGTGGATGTTTGCGTTGAGCTGCTCCATGAGTTTGGGAGCAGACAGCCCGGTGTATGACTTGAGGAACATGAGTGCCACCTTGCCTTCGGGGCTGAAGTAGGACTTGCGACCGACTTTCTTACGTGGATGCGCTTCTATCAGACCGAAGCGGACGGCCATTTCATGAAGGGGAAGCAGGGAATATACATGTCCGAGTTCACTTTTTTTGAATGATTCCTCATATTCTTTATAAAAATCATACTCCGTGAACGCAAAACTTGGTGTTAATTCAGAAATTTGTTGTATCTTTGCCATGACGATAATTTTTCGTTTCCCCCAAAACAGGCAGTACAAAGCAGTTTGGGGGATTTTTTTGTTTCTTATGCAAAGATACAAAAATCTTATAATATTGGCAATTAAATCGTTAGATTTATTTCGCTTAATTTGCGACAATCCCTATTTAGGGATTGTCGTTTAATTCCAAAAATTCGGTATTGGTTGACGATGGTATGCCTTCCGAGGTTGCCCTCGTCTGCTATATTTCGTAGTTCTGTTGTTGTTTGAGTTGATTTTTGTATCGTCAGTACAGAGTTATCCCTTAGATGATGGATAATGTTTGACCGATATTTGTTTAGGCAGCCAGGCTGAGTTCTGCCTTTGCAAATCTCCTTGCCAATTGCACCGCATTGGCCGTATGGATGCCGAAGAAGATAATCAGGATCTCCGTCTTCTTGATTCGGCCGTCTATCCGCCTGAGTCCGTAGTGCTCCTTCTGTGTTCCAAAGGATCCTTCCATTGCTGTGGCGCGTACTCGGGCAAGTTCTTTTTTGACCATGCTGACAGGAGCCGTCACGT
>CALBNV010000081.1 GCA_937896895.1 uncultured Bacteroidales bacterium
AACAAGTTTGCCTCTGCTCTCGCTGCTCCATCCGTAAAACGTTAAACCCAAAGAACCATTAACATCCGTTCTCCCTCTTGCCCCACCATAGCGTGGGGCAGAGGAGAGAGCATAGTATTCATCAATAAAAGCAATCCTATTATGGCAAAAATCGTTTACTGGGCAGGTGTGGTCCTCGCCATCCTTGGCTGCCTCGACATCTGGAAGTCAAAGCACTCGCTCGTTGAGCGCATCATCTTCATCATCCTGCTGCTTGCTACCAGTTGGATCGGTGTAGTTGTCCACTACCTCTACGGAAAGAAGCACCTCTAAGCACTTCTCTCCCGTTCCGTACATGCCCTGGCATTGGTCACACTCCATGCCAGGGCATTATTGTACCATTGGAACAATAATCTCACATAAATGCAGCAGCCACATACTCCGATAGGGGTGTATGGCTGCTGCAACTGCAATAGAATGGCACTAACTGAACATTAGCTATAATTACGTTCAGAGTTTGATCTTTTTTCCGTTGATAATGTATATTCCTGAATCAAGGGTTGAGCGCAGCGTGGCCACGTTCACATTCTTCTTCACAAGAATGCCGCCCAGCGTATATACATCAAAGAGCAAGCCTTCTGTTGCCATTACCGAAATGTCTGTAGCTACGGTTGTACCATAAACCTTCACATCGTGCGACGGCATGGTTACGGGCACTTCTTGCCATCCCTCAAATAGTCGGCCTTCCGCGGGGTTAATCTCCAAGGGGATGATAGTCTCTCCGAAGGCCACGTCAAACTCAGCATACACTTCACCGTCCAGAATATAGGTAAGCGTATAGTAGTTCACCTCGTAGTTGGCGACGTAAACAACATCATGGGCGGGAACTGTCTCGTCCACCTCACCCCAGTTTACGAAGGTGTAGCCTTCCTTGTTAGGAGCTTCCGGTACAGTAACGGGCGATCCATAATCCAGCGTTTCCTCTGAGATGACGATACCATCAGCAATGAAGGTCACTTTATACTGATTGATTGTCCACAGAGCCTTGATGGTGATGTCTTCGGCGGGCATGGTGCTCGGTATCTCCTTATCCCAACCCGCAAACGTGTAACCCGCCTTCGTGGGATCAGCAGGAGTAGTCACAGCGGTGTTGTAATCCTGTGCGATGGGGGCCACCTCGTTGCCGCCGTCCGTGTCAAACGAGATTGTGTACTGATTCACGGCATTGATGGTATAAGGAGTACTCGGATAGCCCAAGGTCTGCTGTGCGTTGAACTCTACGCTCTCTTTAGCCGTAGCAGTCTTTCCACTTTCCAGATTCCTGACCTTAAAACGAATGACCTCTCCCGTTGAAACATTACTGCGAACACGTAAATAGAGATACGTCTTATCTCCAACGACTTTTGCTTCTGCTATTCCGCGGCACTCATCGCCGCAGAATGCTCCTATATGATAATTTGAAGCGTCGGGAACACTCTTTCCATCTAGTGACGATATACCAATATACACTGTCATATCGTATTGGTAGTCGTATGGATTAAAAATCCATACTGAATCGTTTGCCCTTACCACTATGGAGAACACCAAGGCAAAGAATAGAAGAATTTTTTTGTTTGCTTTCATATAATTTGATTGTTTGTGGTTAATGACCTAAGCCATTGACTACTCCGTTTATTTTACCAAAAATTTCTGACCATCAACGATATAGATACCACGGCTCAGTTGTTTCAGCGTGTCAACGGTAGCATCAGAACTGATTAGTATTCCCTCTACGCTATAGATAGTCATTCGGTGTGATGATTTCTCTATATCTTGAACACTTGTTGGATCAGTTATTGTAATGATGTATGGAGATTGGCGATTACCGATAACCTCCTGACAGAACGTAAGGCTCTCCTTGGCCATATAGGTATTGCCAGAGTTGACATCCTCAACCACAAAGGTTATTGTTGTTGCCTCATCACCATAAACAGTCAAGTAGTGGCTCTTACCAACATGTTGGCTCTCACCACGGCATTCATTTCCAACAAACGCATAGATACGATAATCAGCATTGTCGAGCATTGAGTAACCATCAGAGAGCCGTACAATCATGTTCATGGTCGAAGGATATTTATGTACGTCTACATTTTGCTGAACGATGTCATTTCTCGTGGCGGTTGCCCGTTTCGGCATTGTTCGTGAAGTCTTCTCCGAGAAATCAAACAGCAAAGTCTTATCCGTACAAGACTTATAAATGTACCCTAATCCTGGGGTTAAGTTGGTTAATGTCCCTTCCCAGCAGCCATCTGCAAATTCCGAGAAGCCGAAGATTCCGCCGGCGAAGGCGCTGTGGGCGATCTGCCCGAAGTGCAAGAGCCATTTCGAGAAGGCGGTCTGGAAGAAGAACAACTCGATCTGCCCGAAGTGCAACTACCACGGACGCCTCGCCGTCCGCGAGCGCATCGCGCAGATTGCGGACGAGGGATCGTTCGCCGAGGTCTTCCGCGCGGTCTCCTACTCCGACCATCTCGAGTTCCATGACGCGACGGGTCCCTACAAGGCGAAGGTCGAGGCGACGATCGCGAAGAGCGGCGAGACCGAGTCCATCGTGATGGGCACGTGCGAGATCGGCGGACACAAGGCGATGCTCGGCGTCATGGACTTCGCGTTCATGGGCGGCAGCCTCGGCACCGGCACCGGCGAGCGCATCGCCCGCGCCTGCGAGCAGGCGATCCGCGAGCGGCGTCCGCTCGTCCTCTTCAGCGCCTCGGGCGGCGCGCGCATGCACGAGGGCATCCTCTCGCTCATGCAGATGGCGAAGACGTCCGCGGCGATCGGCTACCTGAAGGAGGCGGGGCTTCCCTACATCTCCGTCCTCACCGATCCGACGACGGGCGGCGTCTCGGCGTCCTACGCGATGCTCGGCGACATCAACATCACCGAGCCGAAGGCGCTCATCGGCTTCGCCGGGCGGCGCGTCATCGAGAACACGATCCACCAGAAGCTCCCGGCCGACTTCCAGTCCGCCGAGTACCTCGAGAAGCACGGCTTCATCGACAAGATCGTCGAGCGCAAGGATCTGAAGAAATTCATCGCGAAGATGCTCAACTACTGGGGGTTCTGATTATGGCGAAGAAAACGGCGATGGATTGCGTGAAGCTGGCGAGGGACCCGAAGCGTCCGCATCTCAAGGACTTCATCTCCCTCATCTGCGACG
>CALBNV010000082.1 GCA_937896895.1 uncultured Bacteroidales bacterium
ACAGATACATTTTCAATACCAGTAAGTAAATTAAGTATATAAGACCTAATTGTATCTTCATAACCTGATGGTGAGGATATTAAACATAAATCCTTGATTAATGTCTGAAGATTTGTATTAAGAAGCGAAGTATTCATGTAATTGTCTTTTTAGTCAAATAATAAAATATACTACGAATCAAAAACGCCCATGAAATGTTTTTATTCAAACATTATTAATGCAAGTCATCATAATCATGATTATGATCTGTTTCAAAATCGTCATGTCCAAAATCTATCGTTATATGACGTTCGGTTTTTTCATTTTTGCTCGCGTTTTGATAATCTTCGCATGGTTGATTGTCTTTTGCCATAGTAGTTTATAATCAATTTGTAAAATACTTTAAACCTATTATATAATTGCCCCAATCTTTATCATTTGTTTTAAAAATAGTGGTAAAACTCACCCAGTTTTGAAAGAAAATTAAAGTTATTTTTGTCTTACACACTTGTTTGTTATATATCATCGAACTCGTCTGCTTATTATCCGTGCAAATAATATAGTATAATTCTGTTTTAAATCAAACATTTTTTTTGTTTTTTCATAGATTTATAAAAATGTTTTTTCGGGCTAATGGACAAAAATTAGGCTGAAATTTTCCGAAAGCCTAATAATAACTATGGGTTTGGCGCGTTCAAAGGTTATGAATAAAAAAAGTGCATTCACTGCGGCAGCCCAATAACGAAGAAAAACGGCATGGTCAACGGGCGCCAGCTATACAAATGCCATGCTTGCGGCAGACAATTCCTTGGAGGTGAGAGACTGGATCCGGATGCCCTTTTTGCGGCATATCTTGAGGGTAAGCAGACCTACGGGCAACTGGCGGAGAGATACGGCTGCTCTACGAAGACGATACAGAGATGTCTGGACAAGGCAAAGCCAGCCCGTTTGGAACAGTTCTCGTCCGTGGCCAACGTCGTGATGGACACCACATACTTCGGGCGCAGGTTCGGGGTGATGGTGTTCAAGAACAGCCTCGACGGGGCGATACTGCTGAAGAAGTACGTGAAGAACGAGACCGTGGAAGGGTACGTCTCCGGGATCGCGGAGATTGTCAGGCGGGGCATCAGTGTGCAAGCCGATGCTTGACGCATGGCATGAAAAGTGGAAGGACCTGTTGGACGAAAGGTCAGCAAACGTGGAAACCGGCAAGACCTTCTATACCCACAAGCCATTGCGAAGCGCCTATCGGAGCCTGCGCAGCAATCTGCCTCATCTGTTCGTGTTCGAGCATTGGAGAGAGTTGGACGTGCCCAACACGACGAACACGCTCGACGGCCAATTCTCCGACCTGAAGAACAAGCTGCGCAACCACAACGGCTTGTCCGCCGAGAGGAAGAGGAGATTGATAGACAAATACTTTCTGGCCCGAAAAGTTGGCAGGGATTGAAGTCGCCGTTGGGTTTTTTAAAGGCATGGCAGTCCGCCAAATAAAGTAAGGGTGGCCCTTGTGAGATCACCCTCGAACACTTCATTTGTCGTGTCTGTCCAATCTATTCCTTGGCAGGTTGCTCCCCAGCAGAGCCCGTCTCCGCTTCAATTGGTGTTGCAAATATAAATCAATGTCGCATTGGAATGACATCTGCCAAAAAAAACAGCCTAATTTTTGTCCACTTGAGAGCAACGTCTCAAAAACAGCCTAAAATTTGTCCATTACACCAAAAAGTTGCATTTATAAACCTATTTTTTTAAATTATTCTAAAAGTCGTAGTTATAAACTTAACTTTTTGTGTTTTTGCGAAAAGTTTTAGCCATGGAAATAATTGATGGAAATCGTTGGCTTCGTTGGTTAGCTACAATGGTATAATGACTGTCTCGCTGCATGATTTTTTGACGAATTAAATTTTCAAAAAATCTTTTCATCTTCTTTTTTTCTTTTTATATTTGCAGGTCAAAATTTTGAAAATTAATCCGCTGAGAAATATGGCATACATCTCATTCGACAAGCAACATCTGGTCAACTTGGAGTTTACCATGAACAAGGAAATCCTGCGGTCGAACCGCTCGGGAGCTTTCTATAACACTACCGTAATTGGTTGTAACACAAGGAAATACCACGGGCTTTTGGTGATGCCGCAGCCTAAACTCGATAATAACAACCATGTGCTTCTGTCGTCGATAGATGAGACGCTCGTCGCAAACAAAGAGGAGTTCCATCTCGGTGTCCACGAGTACAAGGACGGCACGGTGTCGCCGCGAGGGCACAAATATTTGCGCGAGTTCACCGCCGAGCCAATCCCAAAGCTGACTTACCGCGTCGGCAGTTCGTTCCTGACCAAGGAATACATATTCGCTGAGAATGAACCGCGCATCCTGATACGTTACACGCTGACGGAGGCTGCGCAGCCTATCACATTGAGACTCATGCCGTTCCTCGCTTTCCGCAATGTGCACATGGTCACGCACGAGAACCATGCGGCGAACAGAAAATACACCCCGCTTAAAAACGGAGCCGCCTGGCAGATGTATGAGAATTACGACACCCTCTGCTTCCAAATCTCAAAGGCGAATGAATACACCCATTGCCCTGATTGGTATCGTAACTTGTTTTATATCAGAGAGTTCGAGCGTGGATATGATGCCGTTGAAGACCTGTATGTCCCTGGCTTCTTTGAGGTTCAGATGAAGAAAGGCGACAGCATCGTCGTGTCGGCTGGCATTGAGGAGAAAAATCCTTCTCTTTTCAGGAAACAGTTTGATAATCAGATAGAACACCGCATACCGCGCGACAGCTTCGAGCATTGCCTGCAGAATTCGGCGCAGCAGTTTATCATAAAAGGTGAGAAAGGCACGCGTATGTTCGCCGGCTTCCCGTGGTTCGGCTCGTGCAGCCGCGACACCTTCCTCTCGCTCCCCGGCATCTGCTTCGCCAACGGCGACGAGAAGACCTTCAAAGAGATGCTAAAATATTTCATCGACAGGATGCAAGGCCCGTTCTTCCCGCATAAATATTACCAGAAAAGCCTGTATTACACCGCCGTCGATTCCCCGCTGTGGTTCTTCGTCAACATGCAGAAATATGAGTCGATGCTCGGCAAGACGAAGAAGTCGATCTGGAAGGAATATGGCGAAGTGATGACGAAAATCATAGACAGTTTCCTCAATGGCACCGATTTTAACGTGAAGGCGCGTGAAAACGGACTGCTTTACGCCGGCAACGAGAACCTCGCCCTGACATGGATGAACGTGTTCTGCGACGGGAAGCCGTGGACACCGAGATACGGATTCGCAATAGAGATAAACGCCTTGTGGTACAATGCGTTACGCTATGGCATTGAACTGCTGAAGGTCGCTGATAAGAAAGACCCGCATCTTGCCGGATGGGGTGATGTGGCGGCGAAAATCGAGAAATCGTTCGTCGAAACATTCTACGATGAACAAAATGACGTTTTCTTTGATTATGTCAATGAAAATGAAAGAAATACGATGGTGCGTCCGAACATGCTTGTTGCCAGCTCGATGCCATATTCGCCGATGAAAGACAACCTGAAGAAGAAAATCCTCGACATCACCCGTTCTGAATTATTGACAATCAGAGGGTTGCGCTCACTTTCACCGCGTGAGGAACGTGAATACCGTGGCATCACCTTGGGTAATCATCGCGAACGCGAGCGTGCGTATCATAACGGCACTGTATTCCCTTGGCTGATAATGCCTTACGCGGATGCCTGCCTGTCTATTTATGGCAAAGCGGCACTGCCTTATCTCGAAGATTTGTATGATGGCTTTGAGGCGGCGATCTTCGTCAACGGTATCGGGAGCATCTCGGAGATTTATGACGGCAACCCGCCGCACGAGGCACGCGGCTGCATCTCGCAGTCAACGAGCGTGGCGGCGCTGCTGTATTTGAAGTATGTTATTGATTCACTGAAAGATAAAAACGTAAAGATATGAGAGTACTGATGTTTGGATGGGAGTTCCCGCCTCATATCACAGGCGGCCTCGGGACGGCATGTTTCGGCATGACCAAAGGACTCGCGAAGAACGGCGTCGAGGTGCTCTTCGTCGTGCCGAAAGCCCACGGCGATGAAGACCAGACCAATGTGCGGCTGCTCAACGCCAGCGATGTCACTGTCAATATCGACAATGAGAAAGACAGAAGTTATTGGGACAGAGTGCAATACATGGAGATCGGCTCGAACATCATACCGTATGTCGGGCCGGAGCGGTTCGCCACGATGGTGGAGGAGAGCCGTCACGCCACCGACAGTTTCCACAGTTCGGTGATGGCGCCGCGCTATGAGTTCTCCGGGAAATACGGCGCGAACCTCATGGAGGAAGTCGCACGTTACGCACTCATCGGCTCGTCGCTCGCCACCAAATACGACTTCGACGTCATCCACGCGCACGACTGGCTCACGTATTCCGCAGGCATCGCGGCCAAGGAGACGACGGGGAAACCCCTTGTAGTGCACATGCACGCCACGGAGTTCGACCGCTCCGGCGAGAACATCAACACCAACGTCTATGCGATAGAACGACGCGGGATGGAAGCCGCCGACCTCGTCATCACGGTGAGCGACTGGACACGTAACATCGTCATTAATAAATATGGTATCAACCCCGACAAGGTCGTGACCGTGCATAACGCCGTCGAGCCGAGCGACAAGTCACTTGACGAGTACGAGCGCAGCGGCCTGAAAGCCAAGGTGGTGACCTTCCTCGGACGAATCACTTACCAGAAAGGCCCTGAATATTTCGTCGAAGCTGCTTACAAGATCCTTCAGGTTGACCCGACGATACATTTCGTCATGGCAGGGACGGGCGACATGCTCCAGAAAATGGTCAAACGCGTGGCGCAGCTGAAGATAGGGAGCAACTTCCATTTCACGGGATTTCTGAAAGGCAACGACGTTGATCAGATGTTTGCGATGAGCGATGTCTTTGTAATGCCTTCAATATCAGAACCTTTCGGTATCGTGCCGCTCGAAGCGATGCGACTGAAGGTGCCTGTCATCATCTCCAAACAGTCGGGCGTCTCTGAAGTCGTGCAACACGCGCTGAAAGTCGATTTCTGGGACATCAACGGCCTCGCCGACGCCATTTACGGCATCTGCAAATACAAGGCCGTGTCGGACATCTTCAGAAATGAAGGGAAGGAAGAGGTCGATAACCTCAAATGGGAATACGCCTCGAAGAAAATCAAGGCGGTTTATGAACGAGCCATCGGCCTGTAAAAACACATCGAATGCGTAAAATTTATTTATAAAATAACAACAATAATGAAAAAATTAGTCATATCAATCATCTTTATTATTACAATGATTCCGGCGTTTGCGCAGATCGAGGATGAGATACAGCAAACCAAGAAGGTGAAAATCGAGAACGGCAGGGCGTATCTCCTTGAAAAATTCCTCGAACGCGACTATGAAAAGGTTAAGGAAATAACAGGCTATTTGCTTGATTTGGAGGATGACAATTATTGTGCTTTGTCAATGAGTGAATTATGGCTTTTGCCGTATTGGACACAGGATTTTGATTTGTTGACTACAATGCTCGGATTTGATTCGACTGATTATGAAGTTTATAAGGCGAAAATCCTACCTGTGTATGACCAGTTATATGCACAATTGTATAGACATAGCATTGAGGACGAACATCTGTTACATTCAAATCTACAGGAAGCCGAGCTTTCAGCTGAAGACAGAGAATTCCTTACAATTTATTTGGATTGGGTGTTAGATAATAAATGCTATAACGATCCCAGATATAATTATGGCTTTTATTATTATGGTGATATATCGCAGAAGGAATATAATGAACGGCTTGATCAATTCTTGGCTAAATATCCAGACAGCCGTTATAAGTGGGTTGCAAATAACATCATACACAAATCTTATTATGACAAATCGAATTGGGGTTTTGGAGTGAGTTTTGAACTGTGTTCAGGCTTTTCGACAGGTCAAATGCATAAACCAGTAGGTGGTTTTGGATTGAGTTTTAATGTTTCATATAAAAAGTTAGAACTGGATTTAGGAGGAGATATTATTGCTGCAAATACACGTTATAATATTACGTATTCGGGTGACAGTATTTATTCAAAAGGTTCTGAAATAGATTTTGCTTTAGTGTATGCAAATTTAAGTTATAATATTGTTGATAATAAATCAATCAGATTATCACCGGTTGTCGGTGTTGGATATAATTGGGAAAGTTATTCTGTGTCAAAAAAGAAAAGAGAAAATAATAGATATGTATTGTATCAAGTAGGACTGAACTTTGATATTAAATTAAAAGACACTCTTTTTGATGACCAATACATAAGAATAAGATATAATTGTGGGATTACAAATATGGGACAGAGTGAGATTTCTACATTACATTTTATATCAGTGGGTTGGACTGGATTCAGTAATAGAAAATTCGTTAAATAGAATAATAAACACTTATAGATATGAGAAATCTTTGTTTTTACTTCCAGGTGCATCAGCCGTACAGGCTCCGCACGTATCGATTCTTTGATATCGGAAAACGTCATTTTTATTATGACGACTACAACAACCGCATCACTATGCAACGCGTGGCTGAGAGATGCTATGTTCCGATGAACAACTTGATGCTCAAGAAGATAGAGGAACTTGGAAACAAGATGAAGTTCGCGATTTCGTTCTCGGGAGTCGGCATCGAACAGATGGAGGTGTACGCGCCATATGCCTTAGAAAGCTTCAAAAAGCTTGTCGCGACAGGCAATGTGGAGGTGTTGGCCGAGACATATTCTCACTCGGTGTCGTCGCTGATGAATAAAGACGCTTTTAAGTTGGAAGTCGCTGAGCATAAACGACTTATGAAAGAGGTGTTTAACGTCCGTCCGAAGACTTTCCATAACACCGAGCTCATTTATTCTAACGAAATCGGTGCCGACGTGGCGGAGATGGGCTTTGACCTCATGCTGACGGAAGGAGCAAAGCACGTGCTTGGCTGGAAGAGTCCTAACTATCTGTATGCCAACGCGATAAACCCGAAACTTAAAGTGTTGCTCCGTAACTGGAAGATGAGCGACGAGATAGCTCTGAAGTTTGCGCATGAGACTTTCAAAGTTGAGGATTTCGTCAACTGGCTCAACTCGATACCGAAAGAGGAGGAGGTTGTCAACATCTTCATTGATTACGAGACATTCGGCGAGGCATTGGACGCTTCGACAGGCATCTTCGAGTTTATGAACTATCTGCCTGACGCGGTAATGAAATACACTGATTTCCAATTTGTTACACCACATCAAGTTATTGATAAGCTGCAGCCGATGGGGGTGTTCGACGCACCGATACCTCTCTCTTGCCGCGATGAGGAACGCGATATGTCAACATGGATGGGCAACGACCTCCAGGATGACGCGATTGAGACGCTGTATTCCAATTTCAAAAAAGTCAAAAACTCTAAGGATGAGGAACTTATGCGCGACTGGAACGCTTTGCAGGCATCGGAGAACTTCGCCGAAATGTGCACGAAACACAGCGGCGGGACACCATACGATTTTTACATCAACTACATGAATATATTAACAGATTTTAAAAACAGAATTTAATTGAAAACACCTGATTTTTTATTTGAGACCAGTTGGGAAGTCTGCAACATGGTCGGTGGGATATACACAGTGATTTCCACAAAGGCAGACGAGATGAAACAACTTCTTGATGACCATTACATTACGATTGGACCTGATGTCGTGAAAGAGGCTCACGAGACGTTGTATTTTGTTGAAGACGCATCGCTTTTCGCCGAATGGCGCGAGAAAGTCGCAGCCACTCTCGGACTGAAGGTGCGAGTCGGACGGTGGAAGCTGCCGTGCAAGCCGCTCGCCATCCTGGTTGACTACACATCGTTGTATTCCTCTAAGAATGAGATACTTGCGCATCTCTGGGAGAAGTTTCAGCTTGACTCGATCCGCGGACAGTGGGATTACATCGAGCCTGTTATTTTCGGCTACGCCGCCGGAAAGGTCATAGAGAGTTTCGTCGAATGGAATGTGCGCACCGACAACGTCGTGGCCCAGTTCCATGAGTGGATGACGGGCGCCGGCGTGCTTTACCTCAAGGAGAACTGCCCGCAGATCGCCACGGTGTTCACAACACACGCCACATATCTCGGGAGAGCCATCAGCGGAAACGGCTTGCCGCTTTATAATCAGTTGGATACGTATAACCTGCAGGCAATGGCGAACCGCTTCAACATCGTCTCGCAGCAGTCGATGGAGTCGAAGTCGGCACAAAACGCCGATGTCTTCACGACGGTCAGCGGAATCACCGCCAACGAATGCCGGCAGTTCCTGCAACGTACTCCTGATGTGTTGACAATCAATGGAATAAACGAGCTTGAGGAAAAAAACAATGACTTGGTGACGAAGAGCCGCGCACGTGTGTTTGAAATCATCGACACGCTGAGCGGGGTGGAGACGCCTCGTGACGCGATGCTCGTTATGAACAGCGGCAGATATGAGTTTCATAACAAAGGCATCGACCTGTTTATCAAGGCATTAGGCAAGTTGAATAAAGATGGTAACCTCAAGAAAAACATCGTTGCCGTCATCGCAGTGCCGGGAAACATCTCCGGCCCGTCGATGGATTTGACGCGTCGTCTCGAAAAACAAACCGAGATTGTCGGCCATACCGACTATCCGGCTACACATCATATATTTGATTATCAATATGATGCTGTTCTTAACGCTTTGCGCGAGAACGGCTTGCAAAACGAAACCGCCGACAAGGTGAAAGTCGTGTTCATCCCCGCTTACCTCAACGGGAAAGACAGCGTGATAAACATCCCATACAACGAGTTCCTCTACGGCTTCGACCTCACCGTCTTCCCGTCATACTACGAGCCGTGGGGCTACACTCCGCTCGAAAGCATAGCACACGCCATCCCGACCGTTACGACAGACATCTCCGGCTTCGGAAAGTTTGTCTTGAGCGAAAAGATTGACGGCGAGGCTGTTACAGTAATCCATCGTGATGAACAAAACTCGCAAAATGTCGTTGATGAGATCGCAGATGTCATTGTGAAAATGTCGGAAAAATCTGATGCCGAAAGACGAGAAATCTCTGAAAAGGCATATTCCATCTCATTGACATTCAGCTGGAAACAGCTGGCTTCCAACTATCTGAAGGCATACGACATGGCGTTGGAGAAACTGTCGGGACGCGCGTATGTCAAGCAGACGAAGAAATATTCGGAGGTGCTGCGTAACTTCGACTACAAGAAACAGGACGCCCCGACGTGGAAGAAAATGCTCGTGGAGCCGGTTTATTCCGAATCGTTAGTGAAACTCAATGAGTTGGCTCATAATCTATGGTGGTGCTGGAATATCGATGCTATTGAGCTGTTTGAATCCATTGACCCTGTGGCATTTGAGAATCTGGAGCAGAATCCGATCGCTTTAATGAGTCATCTCACCAAAAAACAAATTGATGACCTCGAAAACAACACTGATTTCATCAATAAACTTAACAATGTTTATGACGAATTTCGGAGATATATGTCTGTCAAGCCGGTTTCGGAAGATAAAATCGCGTATTTCAGCATGGAGTACGGGCTGTTGAAGTCGCTGAAGATTTATTCCGGTGGTCTCGGCATTTTGGCTGGCGACTACCTGAAACAAGCCTCCGATTCCAATGCTAACTTGTTCGCAATCGGGCTGTTATATCGTTATGGCTATTTCAATCAGGACCTTTCGGTTTGGGGCGAACAGCTCTCGCAATACCTTCCGCAGAAGTTCTCGCAGCTGCCTCTCGATCCTGTCCGTGACGAGAACGGCAACTGGGTTACGGTGAGCATCGCCTTCCCTGGAAGGAGTGTCGTGGCGAAGGCGTGGAAGGTCAGCGTGGGACGAATCAGCCTCTATCTGCTTGATACTGATATAGAACAGAACTCGCCGGAAGACCGCGTCATCACCGGTCAGCTCTATGGCGGCGACAGCGAGATGCGCATAAAACAGGAGATGTTCCTCGGCATCGGAGGCATCCGGCTCATCAACGCGTTAAACCTGAAGCCGACGATTTACCATTGCAACGAAGGCCACGCCGCATTCTGCGGACTTGAACGCCTCAGCAACTACGTCACCAAACATAACCTTGACTTTGAAGTCGCCAAGGAACTCGTCAGGACTTCGACGCTGTTCACCACACATACGCCGGTACCGGCAGGACACGACGCATTCGAGGAGAACCTCATGAGGACGTATCTGCCTCATTTGGCTGGGAAAATCAACATCACATGGGAGCAGTTCATGAACCTCGGAAGGATGTACCGCAACAACCCGAACGAGAAGTTCTCGATGAGTGTGCTCGCCACCAACCTCAGTCAGGAGGTGAACGGCGTGAGCAAGATCCATGGACGCGTGAGCCGCGAGATGTTCCAGCAAATGTGGCCTGGCTATTTCGCCGAGGAGAACCATGTCGGCTACGTGACAAACGGCGTGCATCTCCCGACGTGGGCCGACAAACGCTGGCAGCGTCTGTATGAAAAGGTGATGGGCGAGGATTATGTCGCAAAACAGTCGGATGAAACGATGTGGTCGAAAATGCAAAATGTGCCGGCCAAGGAAATATGGGATATTCGTAAAGAACTGAAACACAACTTGATAGAATACCTCAAGGTGAAGATCGTGGAAGACATGCAGCGTCGTTCGGAGAGTCCGCGGCTTATCATCGAGACCGTCGAGAACCTCAACGAGAATGCCTTGATTGTCGGCTTCGCGCGTCGTTTCGCGACATACAAACGCGCACATCTGCTCTTCACCAACCTCGACCGTCTCGCAGAGATCGTCAACGACCCGAAACGTCCGGTGCTGTTCCTGTTCGCAGGCAAGGCTCACCCGAACGACAAGGCCGGGCAGGATCTCATCAAGAATATCATCGAGGTCGCGAGAAGAAAAGAATTTGCAGGTAAGATATTGTTTGTCAATAACTATGACATGGAACTCGGCAAGCTCTTGACCTCAAGTGTCGATGTCTGGATGAACACGCCGACACGCCCGTTGGAGGCTTCAGGCACTTCAGGCGAGAAGGCCGCGATGAACGGGACGCTGAACTTCTCCGTACTCGACGGCTGGTGGGCCGAAGGCTACCGCAAGAACGCGGGCTGGGCTCTAAAGGAAGAAAGGACTTATCAAGACCAGAGATATCAGGATGACCTCGACGCCGAGACGATTTACAACACTTTCGAGAATGAGATAATCCCGTTGTATTACAATCGCAATCAAGATGATATACCTGAGAAATGGATTCAGTTCATGAAAAACGACCTGATGCTGGTCGCCCCGAACTACACCATGAAACGCATGCTCGACGATTATTTCGAGAGATATTACAACAAACTCATCGGACGCACCAACTGGATGCGTGAGAACCGCTATCAGAAGGCGTTCGAGATCGTCGAGTGGAAACGGAAAGTCATGGCGAACTGGGACAAAATCGAGGTTGAATCAACGAAGATCCCGGACCCTGACGTGCGTCCGCTGACGTTCGGCGATGAGGTCATCGCGGAGATAACGCTCAAGACCCCCGGACTTGACAGAGGCGATGTCGGGATGGAGATACTCTTCGCCGACAAAATCAACGACGTCATCGATAATGTCAGCTTCAAACAAGAGATGGAAATAGTGGAGTCGGGCGACGGCTGGGCGAGATACTACATCAATCTGCCTGTGTATCAAGCAGGTGTGTTCAACTACACGTTCAGGATTTTCCCGAAGAATGAGATGCTGCCGAACCGTCAGGACCTGCCGCTCGTCAAATGGATTTGATATTGAATATGAACAAAATGGAGTTTAAGAATAAGATTTTTAGCGTCGGCGACGTCTCTTTTGAGATGGTCGCCGTCCACGGTGGCACGTTTATGATGGGAGCCGCAGACGACATTGACGGTGATGCCGATGACGATGAGAAACCTGTGCATAAAGTCTATCTGAGTGATTATCATTTAGGTAAATACGAGGTGACGCGTGAGTTGTGGCGAGCCGTGATGGTGAGCGACCCGCCGGAGATCTCGATGATTAACGACGACACCTGCCCTGTTGAGAAAATAAGCTGGTTCGATGCCGTGGAGTTCATCGAGAAACTCAACGCCATGACAGGCGAGAAGTTCCGTCTGCCGACCGAGGCCGAATGGGAATACGCGGCCCGGGGAGGGGAGAAGTCACAAAACTTCAAATACAGCGGCAGCAACAACGCAGCGCAAGTGGCATGGTGCTTCTTCAACAGCGGCTGCATGATAAACCCTGTAGGACATCTGAAAGCCAATGAGTTAGGCATCTGCGACATGAGCGGTAACGTCTGGGAGTGGTGCGCCGACTGGTACGGACGCTACGAAGAAGGCGACGTGATGAACCCGACCGGCCCTTCGGAAGGCGAACGGCGTGTGCTTCGCGGCGGAAGCTGGGACTTCGGCGCGGAATATTGCCGTAACACAAACAGAAACAGCAGCAACCCGAAGAGCAGGTTCTATGTGAGCGGGTTCAGACTGGCGTTGTAAAGTCAAAGATTATGTCAGACAAACCGAAAATAGTTTATATCCACGGTTTCGGCGGCTCGCCGCATTCGCAGACCGTCGGCTTCTTGAATCAGTATTACCCTGATTATGAATGGTGTGCGCTCGAAGTTGACCATCACGCCGCCGCCTCGATAAAGCAGATCAATGACTTCGCGAAGGCAAACGATGTCAAGGCGATGGTCGGGACGTCACTCGGCGGATTCTACATCCTGTGCTCGGATTTCACGGGCCCGAAACTCGTGGTGAACCCTGTCATCGAGCCGATGAAGTCGCTGAAGAAGTCGGTGGGGACGGTGCAGTATCACAGCCGTCGCAGCGACGGCGCGACATCGTTCAAGTTCACGATGCAGGACCTGTTCGAGTTCAAGAAATTCAAGTTCACGGCGGGCGAGAACGTTACCTGCCACTACACCGAACACGACGAGCTTCTCGGTGACGACATCAAGCGCGACTACGAGAAGTTGTTCATCAACAAGAAGATGTGTCCGAAGAAGACGCTGCCGTCGCATATCCTCGGTGAGAGCTACATCAAGCATGAGCTATGCGACTGGCTTTCGGGGAAGTGTTGAGAGCCTGATGATATAAAATTGTGAATGACCTAAATTCAAGTGTTAAACGCTGCTTTGGAGAAAGACACTCAAGTGTCAAGGGACTGCCATGTATAATTTTCAGCTTCTTTTGTTTTTATGATTTTTGACAATTAAAAGATGTCCTCTTAAACCTCTGAACCGTCAAATACCTTCATTGCTATCACGGCATTTCCTGTGTTTCTGTCTCGAAATACTCAATGGCAATTATAAAGAAACTTCGCCAAATTGCCTATTAAAACTCCGCCAAATTGCCTATTAGAACTTCGCCAAATTGCCTAGTAAAACTTCGCCAAATTGCCTAAAAATATTTGAAAAAACTTTGTCAATTTAAAAAATAGTTGTACCTTTGCCGCCGAAAAATAATAAGAACATTATGAAGGAGTACAGAGAGAGAATAGCGGATAAACTTCTGTATAACAAACTGCAAGGCATGGGTGCCGTATTGGTTGAAGGTGCGAAATGGTGCGGCAAAACCACAACTTCCGAACACGTAGCGAAGAGTGTTCTGTATATGGATAGTCCAAAGGACAGAAAAATGAACCTGAAATTGGTTGAAATAGACCCTGAAATATTGCTGCAAGGTGAGACCCCAAGGCTGATAGACGAATGGCAGATTGCACCGGAATTATGGGATGCTGTTCGGTTTGCCGTTGACCACAGGGATGATGACGGACAATTCATATTGACAGGCTCGGTTTCTCCATTGTCAGACGAAGACATCGCAAAAATTTACCATTCAGGCACAGGCAGGATAGCGAGATTGAAGATGCGTACAATGTCGTTGTGGGAATCAGGTGATTCAAACGGTGCGATAAGCCTCGGAAAGTTGTTTTCGGGTGATGAGAAAATGGTCGGCACCAATGATTTGGAACTGAATGACATTGCATGGCTGGTATGCCGTGGCGGTTGGCCAAGGGCTGTATGCCAGAGTCGTAAGACGGCTTTGGACAGAGCGTTTGATTATTACGATACCGTCGTGAACGTTGATGTGAAATTGCCGGACGGAATAAAGCGAAACCCTGAACGCACGAAACTGCTCATGCGGTCGTATGCCCGTAATCAAGGTGGTCAGGCATCGCTCAGTTCGATCTGTCGAGACATGAAAATGAACGACAACGACACGTTGAACGACAATACAGTTTATAGTTATATCCAGGCTTTGAAAAGCATATTCGTGATAGAGGACTGCAAATCGTGGAACCCAAACCTGAGGTCGAAGACCGCCGTAAGGACAAGCGACACACGGTATTTTGCTGACCCGTCTATTGCCGTTGCCGCACTTGGCATAGGGCCGAAAGACCTGATGGGCGACCTGAACACTTTCGGGCTGTTTTTCGAGACATTATGTATGCACGACCTCCGCGTATATGCTCAGGCACTTGACGGGGAAGTGTATCATTATAGAGATAAGGATTGCTTGGAGTGCGATGCCGTTGTTCATCTGCGTAATGGTTCATACGGCTTGGTGGAGATAAAATTAGGCGGTGACACCCTGATAGAGGAAGCTGCCAAATCGCTGAAGAAACTGGCATCGAAAATAGATGCCGACCGTATGAAGGAACCTTCGTTCATGATGGTTCTGACGGCGGTCGGAAAATATGCCTTCAAGCGCGACGATGGCATCTGGATTGTACCTGTCGGATGTCTGAAGGATTAGAAACGAGTCGGCGGAGGACATGAAAACTCTGTGTGGGTCTAAATCTCCGCTCCGTCAAAAACCTTCATCGCTATCACGGCGCAGGCCTCCGCGTCGGCCAAGGCGTGGTGATGCTTGGTGAGGTCGTAGCCGCAATGCGCGGCGACGGTCTGCAGCTTGTGGTTCTCCAATTCCGGAAACAGAATCTCCGAAGCGCGGTGCGTGCAGTAAATCTGATACTTCGGACGGCGGATGTGATAATATTTGAACAAGGCTTTCAGGCAGTTGTCCTCGAAGGCCTTCCCGTGCGCCACTATCGGCAACTCCTTGATTTCGTTCTTGATGGCGTTCCACACCTGCGGGAAAATCGGGGCGTGGTCGGTGTCTTTCTTCTTAAGCCCGTGAATCTTCGTCGTGTAGAAGTCATAGAAATTCGGCACCGGCTTGATGAGGCTGTAATACGTCTTCACAATCTCACGGTCTTTCACTATGACGACACCCATGCTGCACACGCTCGTGAACGCCGCGTTCGCCGCCTCGAAATCAATCGCCACGAAATCCCTTAAATCCGGGACCGGATTCTGCTCGGGCTTCTTTTTCTTCTCTTTGTCAATTTCTTCTGCCATCTCAAAAATCACGTTGCTACGGATATGAAACCGCTCGTGGTTCTATTTGATCTCCGCGTAATAAATGTCGATTCCATCGTCTTCAAACATCGACTCGCTCAGGCAATATTGTCCGGGCCTGTCGTCTTCCTGGAAAAGATAAACCGACGCCTTGTGGAATGTTATGGGTTGCTGGTTGCTCGAAAGCTGCTGCACCTTTTCGTATGTAATCCCTTCTATCTTAAGGAGTTTCATCATCGCGGCGAGGTCGAGGTCAACGTTCAGGAACATGTCGTTGCCGCCTTCTTTCCATGCAATGCTGATGATGCCCGTTGTGTAAAGCTCGAAGTCGCGAATTTCTATTTTCTTCATCGTGTAAAATTTTGCGCAAAGATACGTAAAAAAGCTAAAAGATTAGAGATAAAAGTTAAAAGAGGCTGACGCACGATGTTTTTTGCTGAATTGGGGAAATATCTGCGTGAAATCCGCGAAATCTGCGAGACTTTTTTCTTACTTTTGCAAAAATTTTTTTCATGAAAAGAAAACTTCTGTTTCTCATTGGCGTACTATCAATATTAATAGGTGTTAAGGCTCAAGATGTTGTCGAGCCGACGTGGGAGTCGATCAATCAGCGTGGCTATCCGCAATGGTTTTCGGATGCGAAGCTCGGGATTTTCATTCACTGGGGCGTGTATTCGGTGCCGGCGTATGCCTCGAAAGAAGGCTATGCCGAATGGTATTACCGTGGTCTGATGACGCAGGACTCAGCGCGTCTTGAGTTTCAAAAACGTAACTATGGCGTTGATTTTCAATATAAAGACTTTGATAAGATGTTCAAGGCGGAGCTTTGGAATCCCGACGACTGGGCTGAGCTTTTCAGAAAAAGCGGCGCGAGATACGTGCTTTTAGTGACGAAACATCACGACGGCTATTGCCTTTGGGACAGCAAATATGCGCCGGGCTGGAACAGCGTTGTCGGCGGCCCGAAACGCGACATCATCGGCGAACTTACAAACGCGGTCCGCGAAAAAGGCATGAAGATGGGCTTCTATTATTCCTTGCCGGAATGGACGAATCCGCTTCACATCTGGTGCGTGGACTCTCCTGACTCAATCGGTGAATATGTTGATAATCACCTGATTCCGCAGTTTAAGGAACTCGTCTCCACATACAGGCCGTCGATAGTCTTCACCGACGGCGAGTGGTGGAACACCTCGGAGCAGTGGCACGCACGCGAGCTCATCTCGTGGTATTACAACCTTGTCGGCGATGAGGCGATCGTCAACGACCGTTGGGGTTCCGGCTGTCAGCACGGCTTCCGCACGCCGGAATACAGCTCCGGCATCACCGCGACCGACCGGCCCTGGGCGGAATGCCGCGGACTCGGACGCTCCTTCGGACTGAACAGAAACGAGCCGCTGTCAAATTACCTCACCTCCGATGAGCTGATACGGCATTTCGTGCAGCTCGTTGCGGCCGGCGGCGGAATGACCCTCAACGTCGGGCCGGCAGCCGACGGGACAATCCCGCTCATTCAGCAGGAACGCCTCGCCGATTTGGGCAAATGGCTGGAAATCAACGGAGAGGCAATTTACGGGACGAGGTCGCTTTTTATTAACCAAAACCAAAACGATGTTCCTCATTTTTATGATGAGAAACCGGTTTCAGTGAATCGGCACGATGAAACGATTGACTTCGACTGGGTCAGGAACTCGCCCGACAAGTTGATTAGTTATGATAACTTCAACGCTGTTTGGACAGGCACCTTCACACCTGAAAGGACCGATGTCTATACTTTTGATGTTGAAGTTGATGATAATGTGAGAGTTACGATAGGCGACAATGTCGTGATTGACTATGTGAAAGCTGTTGCGGAAGAGTCGCAGAGCAATGCGGAGGAGTCAATGACCAAGAGTCTCACTACAGGAAAAATAAAATTGAAAAAAGGCGTTACTTATCCTGTAAAGATTGAATATCAAGAGATTAACATGAATGCGATGATGAGGCTTTTCATTTCCTGCAAGGATATTAAGAAACATATTTTCAAGGCCGACAATGGTTTTGAAGCCACATATTCGTGCATGCAGCCGTATGTCTGTTACACCACGAAAAACGATGTCTTGTATGCAATCGCCGTTGAGTTTCCGCAGGACGAGCTGGTCTTGAACATCCCGGAACCGGCTGATGGCACGAAAGTCGTGATGCTCGGCTGCGACAAAATTCTTCCTTGGCGATACGAGAACGGCAAGATGATTATCGATACTACTCCGTTGAAATACAGTGACTTGAAGTCAACGGCGGCGTGGAGTTTTGAGATAAGAACAAAGCTTTAAAGTAGAACGTTGAGGTTGATGTGTGTGCAACTTGATGATTAAAGGCTAAAGTAGCTCATCATATCTTACCCTTCGATTTTGTCGATGTTCGTGTCGTCCTCAATCCTCAGGTTGTCGATGATGAACTTCTGGCGCTGGTCGGTGTTCTTGCCCATGTAATATTTCAGCAGCTCCGGAATCGTCATGTCGTGGCGCAGGATGATAGGTTCGAGGCGCATGTTCGGCCCGATGAAATAGCTGAACTCGTCGGGCGAGATCTCGCCGAGGCCTTTGAACCGCGTTATCTCCGGGTGTGCGCCGAGCGATTTTATGGCGTTGACGCGTTCCTCGTCGGAATAGCAGTAAACGGTCTGTTTCTTGTTGCGGACGCGGAAAAGCGGTGTCTGCAAGATGTAAACGTGTCCGCCGCGCACCACGTCGGGGTAGAACTGAAGGAAAAATGTCAGTAAAAGCAGTCGGATGTGCATTCCATCGACATCGGCATCGGTGGCGATGACGATGTTGTTATATCTCAGGTTCTCAATGCTTTCGTCGATGTTGAGTGCGGCTTGCAGCAGGTTGAACTCTTCGTTTTCATAGACGATTTTCTTTGTGAGTCCGTAGCTGTTGAGCGGCTTGCCGCGCAGCGAGAACACGGCCTGTGTCTGCGCGTCGCGGCTCTTGGTGATGCTTCCCGACGCGGAGTCGCCCTCGGTGATGAACAGCGTCGATTCGAGGCGGTTCTCTGAGTTGGTGTTGTAATGCACGCGGCAGTCGCGCAGCTTGCGGTTGTTGAGGTTCACTTTCTTCGCGCTCTCGCGGGCGAGTTTCTTGATGTTCGCCATGCCTTTGCGCTCCTTCTCGTTCTGTATGATCTTGCGCATCAACGCCTCGGCCACGTCGCCGTTCATATGCAGGAACTTGTCGAAATGCCTCTTGATGATGTCGGTGATGTACGCCCTGATGGTCGTCTCGTTGTCCTTGTCCATGTAGTTCGACGAAAACTTCGTCTTCGTCTGGCCTTCGAATTCGGGGTTGTCAACCTTGATTGAAATGGCTGCTATGAAAGAGCTGCGTATGTCGGACGTCTCGTATTCTTTGTTGTAGAAGTCTTTGATTGTGCGTGCGATGGCCTCGCGGAAGACGTTAAGGTGCGTGCCTCCGAGCGGGTTGTACTGTCCGTTGGCGAACGAGAAATACTCTTCATTCGAGGTGATGTTGGAATGCGTGAAGGCGCACTCGAAGAACCCTTCCTTTATGTGGATTATCGGATAGACGCAGGTGTCGGTCTTCCCGATCTTGCGCTCAAGAAGGTCGTGGAGGCCGTTCTTGGCCTGGTATCTCTGGCCGTTGAGGGTCAGCGACAGACCGCTGTTGAGGAAGGCGTAGTTCCATATCATCTCATCGACGTATTCCATGAGGTAATGGTAGTTGCCGAACAGTTCGGTGTCGGGCACGAAGGTGATGTCGGTGCCGTTTCTCTGGTCGGTGTCTTCAAACCCCGACTCGCTGAGAAGCTCGCCTTTGGAGAACTCGACGATTTTCGTCTTGCCGTCGCGGAACGACTGCGCCCTGAAATATGACGACGCTGCGTTGGTGGCTTTCGCGCCGACACCGTTGAGGCCGACCGACTTCTTGAACGCGCCGCCGTCGTACTTGCCGCCCGTGTTGATCTGACCCATGCAGTCTTTCAGCGACGCCAACGGGATGCCGCGTCCGTAGTCGCGCACGTGCACCCTGCCGTCGTTGATGTCAATCTCGATCGACTTCCCGAAGCCCATCACGAACTCGTCGATGCAGTTGTCAACGATCTCCTTCAGAAGGATGTAGATGCCGTCGTCGTGAGCCGAGCCGTCGCCCGCCTTGCCGATGTACATGCCAAGGCGCAGCCTGATGTGCTCGTTCCACGAAAGATGCTGGATGGAGTCGTCGGTGTAGTCAGCCGCAACCGGTGCGGAAAAGTCTAATTCGTTGTTATCCAAATTGTTGTCTTCAATATGTTCGTCGGCCATTTCTCAAAAATAATTTGCGCAAAGATAGTGAATTTAGTTGAAAGTTGAAAGTTAAAAGTTAAAAAGTTTAGAGAGGAGAGAGGAGAACCGCGTCAGCAGTTCAATATCCGTGGGAAAAATGATTTTCGTGTTTTTTAATTCGATTTATTGTTTTTTACAATCGTTGTTTTTCATGTTTTTGAAAACGTCCAACAGATTGTTTTTCAATGCGATGAAATCATTTTTCGTGATTAGTAATTCCGTTGAGGAGATATTGTTGATTTTTTTGAAGACAATCCATTTGTAAATTATCACGGCCAAATTGGTCAGCGACATAGAGATGCCGGCTCCGACCATTCCGAAAGCCGGGGTGAGGAGGTAAAGCGTCGGCATTGTGACGGCGAGTCCGACCAATGCGCCGATAAGGTTGTGCCTCGGCATGTCGAGGCCTGAGAAATAATGGCTGAAGACCATGTCGGCGGCCATGAAGACGATGCCGGGCGCGAGTGCTATCATGACATGTCTCATGGCTGCAAACTCGGACGAGAAAATCCATGAATAGACGCTTGTTGGTATCACGCAGAGCGCAAGGATGCAAACCGCGGTCAGGCTCGCAGCCGTCTTGAGCAGCTGTACCGTGATTCTGGCCGCTAACTTGTTGTCGGTCAGGTTGCTGATTTTCGAGAACTGCACCATGGCGATGCTTTGCCCTATGAGTTTTGGCGCCTCCGCCACCTGCGACGCCGAATTGTAAACGCCGACATGAGCGTCACCCCAGAAACCTTTGATTATCAGGAAACTGAGTCGCCTGTTGAGCAACGACACCAAGGTTGAAAGCTGTATGATGCTTCCGAAGTTGAACATCTCTCTTGCCGTTTGCAAGAAACTGTCAGTGCGGCTTTCGTTGTGGATGTATTTCCAGATTTGCGTCAGACCACACAGATAACCAACGACATAGCCTGTCAGCAGGGAGTAGATGAACGCGCGTTCGTCTCTTATGCCGAAGACGAAGATGTAAACGAGCATAGAACACATCTGCGTCATGAACTGAATGATAAACAATACGTTATTCGTCCCGACGCGCTCTTTGCCGAGCAGTGTGGTGAGGTTGAAGTTGTGAAGGCTGTAGATGAAGACGAGCAGCAGGACGATGCCTTCGTACCCGTGCGGGATGAACTCCGCATTGCCGCCTAAAAATCTGGAAATCAATGATGTGAAGCCATCTGGCAACGATTTGAAGAGTCTTATCATCAGGGCGTAGAAGGCGACAATCACCGTGGTCCACAGGTAGGAGATCTTCATCAGGGTGCGGTACGATTTCCTTGGCGTGAAATATATGAGTCCGCTGCCCGCGAGGAACTCCACGCCGACGAGAAGTAGCGACACGTCGAGCAGCACCACGCCGCCGATGCCCCATGCCTCGGCCCCGAGGTAATGCGTGGCAAACCAAAGCGTCACCAACCCGCAAACCGCATTTAGCATACGCGTGCCAAAAGTGCCGAAAATCTTCTTGATCATAACCTTGTCTTTTGTTTCAACTGATTGAAAAAACCGTGCCATGTAAGGGTGAAACGCTTGGCGTCGATGACGGTCACGATGTCGTCCCCGTTGATCGTGTGAATGCCTTTGTCATATGGTGTGTTCGTGAGAGGCAAAATCTCTTCCAAATACTCTTCTTTGTATTGACATTCAGTCAGTTGCACTATTCTGTTCAATGCTATTGACTGACCGTAGTGTTCGGTGCTGTTTTGTGCCGGTCTTACAAGCATCCCGTTGATATTCAGTATCTTGCCGGCAGGACGCGAGTCGGCACAATCAACCTTTACCGGATTGCCGGGGTGCGCCTTGTATGGCCCGTGAATATCATCGGCTGTATATAATAAAAGGTGTGTGTGCGAGTTTTCCTGCGGTGTCACAAAGAGAAACCATTTCCCGTTTTTCTGATACAATGTCGGGTCGGTAAATGAAACGTCTTCAAGCAGGTCGCAGTCAAATTCCAACTTGAGGTTTTCTTCGTCGAATCTGTACAATGAGACTTTATTTGTCTTGTAAGCCTCTGGAACACAATATATTGCATTTTCATTTTCAAAAACGAAAGGGTAGGAGCGGTGCTCCGGAAAATCAGAGATGAGGTGGTATTTCCCGAAATCTTCGGATTTTCTGGCCACGGCCAGGTCGGATTTCCCTTTTTTGTTCGAATACCACTCGAAGAAGATGTAGGTGTCTTTCTTCGTCGTGATGACAAACGGGTCGGCGAAATATTCCGATTTCTTTGGCTTAAACCATTTGATGTCAATGAGTTCTTTGTTTTTGTGATTGATGAATCTCTCGACCGGCATCATGCAGTAACCGATGTTCCAGTCTTCCTGCCGGAAAAGAAAGTTCACGTGGAATTTCAGCCTTCTCCAGAAGCAAAGCCAGAAGTATTTCAGCATCTGGATGTTGACCGGCGGATGTATTATCGGCGCTTTTGAATTTGACGGTTGCGGGTTTAATTCTCCGTTGGTAATCAGTTCGTTGCAGGCCTGCAAAGGCAGTGTCTCCGACTCGAAGAATAATCTGTTGAGATGTTCCTTGTATGAATGCATCGTGGTGCTGAACTTCATCCGTCTGATTATCAGGCCTTTGTCGAGGCTGTCGGTGAGTTGTTGGAGTATGACCCCGTTTTCAGGGATGCCGCGCATGAACTCCCAGAATCCGGGCGGGCCGCCGCGCACAACACGCTCATCATCATGGTGATACGACCAGATTCCGTATTTCGCGCTGTTTAATATCCCGCCTCGCACGATGTCGAAGCCGAATCTTAAGATGAAATCCAAGTCGTGACTTTTGATTTTCTCGATGTCTTCTTCCGAAAAATATGTGGAAATGCCTTTGATGATTGGTTTACAATATATTACGGGCGTGTCTCCGTGGATGTCGAGCCTGACCGAAGTCTTGCTTTCCGGCTTGAACAAATATCTGTTCCACAGCCTGAAAAGCAGTTTCCTGTACGGATAATGTCTGATTTTCTCGAAAAATGATGTTTCTGGCGTTTGGTTTTCTGAGTTGCAGATGACCACGGCTAATTCTATGCCATTGTCAGTCAGTAACTTGAGCGTCTCGAGTTGCCAACGTTGAACGGTGAAGCCGTCAATCATGACTCCGAACCTAATTTTATAACCGCGTGATTCCATGATTTTGAAAATGCAAAAGTAAGAAAATTATTGTTTGTCGTATAAATAAAAAGAATCAAATGGCGAATTGTAAATTTTTTTTTAAAAAATACATGAAAAATGACTGTATGTAAAAAAAAGATGTGTATCTTTGCCGCGGTTTTGAAATTGAAACTCACAATTTTCTATATCATTTTTGCTTTTGGGCTTTCATCTGTTTTTGTAACACCCCCAATGTTAAAATCAGGTTGAAAGCCTTTTTTGTTTTTTTGCTTTGCATAACAATAAAATGACTATTTTTGCAGTTCATTTCACGAACAAGAAAATATCAGATGAAACTGTCTGTTGTAATAGTTAACTATAATGTTGAGCATTTTCTTGAACAATGCCTTTGCTCGGTTCGTCGGGCTATGAAAGGCGTTGAAGGTGAAGTGTATGTGGTTGATAACAATTCAGTTGATGGTTCGTTGAAGATGCTGTCAGAGAAGTTCCCTGAGGTGAAGGTCATCGCGAACAAGGTCAATGTCGGTTTTGCGAAGGCCAACAACCAAGCAATCAGGATTTCGTCGGGTGAGTATGTCTTGCTGTTGAATCCCGACACGGTTGTTGAGGACGACACCTTCACCAAGACCATTGCTTTCATGGATTCTCATCCCGATGCTGGCGGTCTCGGCGTCAAGATGGTCGATGGCAAGGGACAGTTCCTGCCGGAGTCGAAGCGCGGGCTGCCGACACCGATGACTGCCTTCTATAAGATCTTCGGGCTGTCGAAGTTGTTCCCGCATTCAAAGCGTTTCTCGCGTTATCATCTTGGCTATCTCGATAATGACGAGATAAATCCTGTCGATATTCTCGCCGGTGCCTTCATGCTCATGCGCCGTGCCACTTTAGACAAATGCGGGCTTCTCGACGAGACGTTTTTTATGTATGGGGAAGATGTCGATCTGTCGTACAGGATAACACTTGCAGGCTATAAGAATTATTATTTCCCGGAGACGCGAATCATTCATTATAAAGGCGAAAGCACAAAGAAAACATCAGTCAATTATGTGCTTGTCTTCTACAAGGCGATGGAGATTTTCGCGAAGAAGCATTTCGGGCAGAAACGTGCGCGGCTCTTCTCGTTTGTCATCAATATGGCGATATATTTCAGGGCTTTCCTCGCCTTGGTCTCGCAGTTTGTGAGCAAGGTGTATATGCCTTTGCTCGACATACTTCTCGGCTACGGCGGTCTTGCAACTATCAGTTATCTGTGGGGTCATTATACTGTTTACGATGGCGTCGGGTCGTATCCTGTTCATCCTCTGTTTACGGTGATTCTGCCGGTTTATCTGCTGATTTGGCTTGTAACATCATATTTTACAGGTGGTTACGACAAGCCATATAAAATAATGAACTCTGTTGGCGGTGTGCTTGCAGGCAGCGTTCTGGCACTCGTTTTCTACGCGCTCCTGCCGGAAAGTCTCCGCTTCTCTCGCGCGTTGATACTTTTCGGGATGTTGTGGATGATAATCGCGGTGAGTCTGTCGAGAGGTGTCGGTTATATGCTGAGACTCAATGACTTCAAATATGGTAAAACTGCCAAGAAGCGTTTTTTGGTCATCGGCAACGTTGAAGAGACGCACCGCGTCGAGCTGCTTCTGAGAAGCACTTCAATAAAGCCTGATTTTGTGGGACTTGTCACGCCGACGGAGAGTTTTGATGTTCCTCAAAACTATCTCGGCAACATCTGCCAGGTGCCCGATATCATCTCAATCTACAAAATCACGGAGATTATTTTTTGCTCGAAAGACATAAGTCATCAGGATATAATCGACAAGATGGTTGAATGGCACGCTCCTGATCTCGATTACAAGATTGCGCCGGAAGACACGCTCTCCATCATCGGAAGCAACTCAATAAACACACGCGGTGACCTTTATACCGTTGATATTCGGACAATTAACAACGTCCCGAACAAACGCAAGAAAGCACTTCTCGATTTCACCGTGTCGTTTTTCGGAATCATTTTCTGGGTCATCTTGGCATGGTTCCTGAAAAAACCTGGCCGTTTCTTTAAAGACTGCTTCAAGGTGTTGTTCGGCGGCTATTCGTGGGTCGGCTATTGCACCGTCGCCGACCACGACAACCTGAAACTGCCCGAAATCAAAAAAGGAATATATAATGCTGCATCGATTGTCAAAGGGGAGATTGACGATGAGGCGAAAGCTCGGCTCAACGTCATGTACGCCCGCGATTATACTGTTTTAAAAGATATTAATATCTTGCTCAGGACGTTGCCCAATCGTTAAATTTTGTAATTTTGCAAGCCGAAAAATAAAGTTTTTATATCATGTTAAATAGAAGATTTCTAAGAATCAAAGTTTTGCAAGCCCTTTACGCTTATCTCGAATCCGGCGACACCGAGGTCTCCGGCGGAATCAAAAACCTGCTCGAAAGTATCAACAAACTGTACGAGCTTTTTGTGTGGCAGCTCTCGTTTATCGTTGAAACTAAACGCTTTGCGGATAACAAGATTACCGATAACAAGAACAAATTCATCCCGACATACGAGGATTCGCACCCGAACATGCGATATGTCGAGAACCGCGTCATCAAAGCCATTGAAGACAACCGTGATTTCCAGAGGAAAGAAAAAGCTTATAACATCAACTGGGGCGGCATGGGCAGCGAAGTGGTGAAAAACTACTACAACATCATGCGCGATTCGGATGAATACAAGGCCTATATGACCGAGAAAACCGACAACTGGGATCACGACAAGAAATTCCTCGTCAAGATGATTGAGACATACTACGCTGATTTAGAAGTACTTCAGGATTTCTATGAGGAGAAAAGCATCTTCTTCTGCGATGACTACCACCTCGTTTCTTCAATGTTGATTAAATTCATCGGCGACCTCAGGAAATTTGATGTCAATGATAAGCTTCCGACCATCTATAAGACCGAGAATGATGAAGTTAACGTTGATGAGGAGTTCGTGAAGAGACTTTTCCGCGAGACTTTGAGAAACGGTGATGAATTTGGCAATCTGATTGTCGATAACACCAACAACTGGGAGAAGGACCGCATCTGCGTCATGGACATGATTATCATGAAGATGGCTATCACAGAACTGCGTTGTTTCCCGGAGATACCTGTCAAAGTCACGATGAACGAATACATTGAGATTTCAAAGTTCTTCAGCACACCGAAGAGCAAGAACTTCATCAACGGACTTCTAGACCGTCTCCTTAAAAAGATGGAAAGCGAAAACATGATTGAGAAAAAAGGCCTCGGTCTGCTCGAAAAATAATAAACGACCATTACTTAGTTGTTGAATAAAAATATGCCTATGAACAGAAAACTTTCACTGATGTTATCAATGCTGATGCTCTTGGCTATTGATATTCAAGGACAAACGACAAAGGGGACTTATTCTTTCATGGATGTCACCAACTCCGCGAGAGTGGCGGCTCTCGGTGGGACAATGCTCCCGATATATGACTCTGCCGACGTGCAGTTGGCTGTTTACAACCCGTCGGTTATTAATAAAGGTATGCACAACGCCATTGCGCTGTCGTATGTGAATTATTATGCGGGGATGAACTTCGCGACCGTGCAGTATTCGCGCACATTCAAAAAAGCCGGAAGTTTTGCCGCGACCGTGCAATATCACAACTACGGCGCCATGAACTACGCTGACGCCACAGGCACCCTGACAGGCGGCACCTTCACGCCATCCGATTACCTTTTCACGATAGGATGGGGGAGACGGCTGACTCCGCGGTGGAGCATCGGCGCCAACGTGAAGTTCGGCGGAATACAGTATGAGGCGTACAAGACATTCGCGGTGGCGGCAGACGTGGCGCTGCATTACCAATCGAAGTCGGGCTGGATGCTGACCGCCGGCGCACGAAATGCCGGTGTGGAGGCATACGACAACATCCCCGGAAGCGTCAGGAACAAACTGCCTTTCCACCTCTCGGCAGGCGTGGCGAAAAGGCTGGAGCACGTGCCTTTCCTGATCTCAATCATGTATGACGACATCCAAAGCTGGAAGCGCACCTACGACGACCCTCTTGACCTTGAAGGCAACTACGACCCGATCTCTGACGAATACAGGAAGAAATCGGCAGTCGGCGAGTTCGCCGATAACTTCATGAGACACATCGTGTTCGGCGGCGAACTATATGTCGGCAAGCATGTCGTGCTGCGCCTTGGTTTCAATTACGGACGGCGTCAGGATCTGAAGACCCCGACAAAGAAAGGGATGTGCGGGTTCTCGTATGGCGTCGGCATCAATATCTGGAAGTTCACAATCAACTACTCTCGCTCGGAAATGCATATTTACGGCTCGCCTAACTACGTGACAATCACCACCAATCTCGACCGTTTCATAAAGGGAGGTAAATGATGTTCCTGCAAGAACTGAGACTTTCAAATTTCAAGAACCTCGAATCTGTTGACATGCAGTTTTCCGACAAGATAAACTGCTTTGTCGGCTTTAACGGCGCGGGGAAGACAAATATCCTCGACTCGATATATTACCTTGCTTTCTGCAAAAGCTATTTCGCGAACACCGACAGGCAGAATATCCGTCATGGCGAGAGCTTTTTTGCGATTCATGGTGATTTTCAGACAGATACGGACGAACTTCAGACTATCTCATGCGTACAGAAAGACGGGCAGAAGAAGTCGTTTAAATGCAATAAAAAAGAATACGACCGTCTCGCCGACCATATCGGCAAGATTCCGCTTGTGATGATCTCGCCTTACGACCGTGACCTGATAAACGGTGGCAGCGAGCTGAGACGTAAATTCATTGATGGCGTGATCTCGCAGTTCGATGCGGCGTATCTCAATGATTTACTGCAATATAACAAGGCGTTACTTCAGCGTAACACGCAACTCAAGGCGTTTTACGACAACCGCTGTTTTGACATTAATCTGCTTTCACTCTGGAATGAGCAGCTCATCCGTTATGCCACTCCGATTTTTGAAAAAAGAAAGGCGTTCATCGAAGACTTCATTCCGATTTTCCAGAAATATTACGACATCGTTTCCGGCACTTCCGAAAAAGTTGACATCATATACGAGAGCGCGTTGTCGGAGAAACCGTTGGAACAGCTGCTCGACGAGAGCCTTGAAAAAGACAGATACTCGTCATATACAAATGTCGGCATTCATAAAGATGACCTTGTATTTTTGATTGATAATCATCCTGTTAAGAAATTCGGCTCGCAAGGACAACAGAAGTCGTTCGTGGTGGCAATCAAGCTTGCTCAGTTTGATTTCAACTACAGGAAAGTCGGTTCCAAGCCGATACTGCTTCTTGATGATATTTTTGACAAACTTGATGACAGCCGTGTCGCGCAGCTTGTGAAACTTGTCGGCAATAATTACTTCGGACAGGTGTTTATTACTGATACACAACGTTTTAGAATACAATATCTCTTGGATAACATTGATGGGAACCATAAGATTTTTGAGATAGAAAAAGGGAGGGTGAAGACAGATGCGTGAATCGAATATGAGCGTTTTGGGCGATTTGATAAAGACATTTTATCACGAGAATAACCGCGACAATGCGTTGAAAGAACAGGCTATTCTTGACTCATGGAAGTCTGTCGTCGGCGATTTCATTGCTGCTCACACGGTGAAAACGAGCATCACAAACGGCGTCTTGTATGTCAAAGTCGATGCCGATTCCCTGAGGAATGAACTCGTTTTCTCAAAATCAACATTGTTGAAGAATTTAAATAAAAGCGTTGACGGAGAAATTTTGAAAGATATTGTTATAAGATAAAGAAAAAATTTTTATCTTTGCACCCGATTTGGGATGAAAAATCATTTATTTCCGATGTAATAAAGTGAAATACAATAATTTATAAAAAAATAGATATGATTAATTCGCAAGACATTAAGATTGGAAGCTGCATCAGAATGGATGGCAAACTTTATTTCTGCATTGATTTCCAGCACGTGAAACCAGGTAAAGGCAACACCATCATGCGTATAAAACTGAAGAGCATCGTTGACGGCCGCACATTGGAACGCCGTTTCGACATCGGTGAAAAACTGGAAGACGTCCGCGTTGAACACCGTCAGTACCAATACCTTTACAAGGAAGGTGAAGAATACATCTTCATGAATCAGGAAGACTACGAGCAGATCCCTCTTATCGGGGACCTTATCACTGGCGTTGATTTCCTGAAGGAAAGCGATATTTGCGACGTTGTTTTTGATACATCAGAGAATAATGTCCTTTACGCAGAACTTCCGCCTAAGACAGTCCTCGAAGTGACGCACACAGAGCCTGGTGAGAAGGGCAATACTGCGACAAACGCCATGAAAGACGCTGTCGTCGAGACAGGCGCACAGGTGAGAGTGCCGCTGTTCATCAATACAGGCGACAAGATTAGAGTTGACACACGCACTGGCGACTACTGCGACAGAGTTGAAAAAGCAAAAGAATAATAGAAAATGAGAATAGAGCCGAACACGACGCTTAAGTGTGTCGCCGATTTCATCGGGGCGACCAAGATGATTGGTGACCCGAACTTCGTGATTTCAGGTCTTAATGAGATCCATGAGGTTGAAGTTGGTGACATCACCTTCGTCGATCATCCAAAATACTACAACAAGGCGCTCAATTCGGCGGCGACAACAATCATCATCAATACTGATAATGTTGAATGCCCCGAGGGAAAGGCTCTTCTCGTGCACGACTGCCCGTTTGACGCTTTCAACAAACTCATCAAGTCGTACCGCAGGTTCGAGCCTGCCACGGCGATGGTCAGCCCAAAGGCTGAAATCGGTGAAGGCACGGTCATAGAGCCGGGCGCGTTCGTCGCGGAACATGTCAAAATTGGCAGGAATTGTATCATCCACGCTAATGTCACGATATACAACCATGTGGTCATCGGTGACAACGTGATTATCCAGAGCGGCAGCGTGATAGGTGCCGATGCCTGTTACTTCCAGCGTCGCAAGGACGGTTTCGTGAAGTTCGAGTCATGCGGACGTGTCGTCATCGAAGACGATGTGGAAATCGGCGCGTTATGTGCTGTTGACATCGGCGTGACGAGCGACACGATAGTCGGAAAAGGCACGAAGACCGATAACCACGTACAGGTCGGACATGATGCCAAGATTGGCAAGTACTGCTTCCTCGGAGCACATTGTGCTATCGGCGGAGTGTCGAGAATCAAGGACAACGTCTCCGTGTGGTCGATGTCGGCGGTCAACAAAGACCTTGTGATCGCTGAAGGCACGACGGTGCTCGCATACACCGCGGTTGACAAGGACACTGAGCCGAACACCACTTACTTCGGAATCCCGGCCGACGAGGCACGCAAGAAATGGAAGGAGATGGCAATCACCAAGATGCTTCCCGACATGGTCAAGAACATGAAATAGTTTTTAACGACTATAAAAAACAGAGATGTCATGATGTGGCGTCTCTGTTTTTTGTTATATAGACGAAATGTCATTTTGAAACATTGGTCAGACAGTTGTTTTTCCCGCTCATTCAATCCTGAAAACCGCTTTTACGGGGAAATGGTCAGAGATGTAACCGTCGCCGTAGTTTCCGTCCAAGGTGGAGAATGAGACCGGAACGGCATTCATGTAAAAGATGTGGTCGATGACGCTTGGGGCTTCACGCCCAAGTCCGTAATTGTTATATGTGTTTTTGCTGTCAGAAACGGGGGAGTCTGTCCGCGCCTGATGCATGTAATTAATTAAAGGTATGAAAATCGGGTTGTCGATGGTGGCGTTGAAGTCGCCGGTGAGGAAGATGGGGCCGCCATTCGTTATTTCATTTATTTTTTCGACAATGAGCATGATTGACTCCTTGCGTGCTACGGCCCCTTTGTGGTCCAAGTGGGTGTTGAAGCAGAAAAACGTCTTCCCCGATCTCAGATCCTCGAAGTGCCCCCAGGTCACCATGCGGCGGCACGCCCCGTCCCAGCCCCTTGAGACTTTATAAGGCGTCTCGCTGAGCCAGAAGTTGCCGTTGTCAATCAGCCTGTAAAGGTCGTTTCTGTAGAATATCGCCATGAATTCACCGCGTCTCACGCTGTCGTCGCGCCCGACACCGATGAAATCGTAGCCCGGAAGCTCATCGTAAACAAATTCCAACTGCTCATTCAGAACCTCCTGCATACAGATTAAATCTGGTTTTTCTTGATTCATCATGCTGATTGTCAGGTCTTTCCTGTTCTCCCAGCTGTTGATGCCGTCGTTCGCGCCGCTGTTGCGTATGTTGTAGGAAATCAGAGTGATCTCATCTGTTCTCGAACATGACACCGCGATGATGATTGCGGCGAAGATGGTAAATGTTCTTAATAAAAGTCTCATTTCGTGGATTTTAAGTTTTCCGCTTATTGTTTCACATTTACAATGCCGACTGCGCCTTCCTCCTCATGCTTTCGGCGAACTCGCAGAACTGCCCGACATTCATTTCCTTGGTGAAGATGAGTCCGTGCGTTGACCTGATGAGCGGACTCTCGTGTTCGTAGAAGTAATTCTTCCCAAGCACTAACTGTATGTCTTTCAGCTGTTTGATCCAGATGCTCTCCGCCAGCTCGCTGAATGAGCCGTCGAAGTCGGGGCTTGGATATTCGGCCTTGACCTGCGTCAGATAACTCGATGCGAATGACTTTTCGATGACAGCCATCGCGTTGAGCGACACAGGTATGTATGTGGTAGCCTCGGCGGGGTTGAACTTAAACCAGACATTGCGGTAGCCGATAATCTTGAGCTTCGATAGGTCGGCTTCCTTGTTCCACTCCGTCACGGCGCCGGCGACGGCCTGAAGCACCTTGAAATGAGTGTCGGGGCCGCTGCCTTCCGGGTCGATGACGACACTGATGGTCGTCGGCTTGATTTCGCGTAACTGATTGAGTATCGGCAGTATGTCGCGCTCGTAGTCGGGGCCTTGCGAGAACAGGCTCGCCTGATAGAACCCGAGTCGCAAATGATGCACGTTCTTCACCTGAGTGCCGGTGTATGCCCACACAAGCTCTTCCTCAAACTCGCGTATCATACCCTTAAGCCGTTGTATCTCAATGGTGTTCTTCTCGCCGTCGTAACTGTTTTTCAGCACCTCGATCTGCTCGCGGATGACGCGTTTCAGCTCTTCGGTGTTCTTGACGCCCCATATCACCACGATGTCCCTGACGATGCGGTGACTGAAGCCGCGGCGCATCTCCTCTGCGTTTTTGCGAGCCACGTTGTCTAAATAATGATAGATATCCTTGTCGTATTTGAATTTATAACCGCTCACAAAGAAATCAGAGTAGTTGAGCATCTGTATCTCGCCTTTTTCGATGAAATCCAAGGTGTATTCGAGGTTTTCTCTGACGAAACCATTTGTCACCGAGTTGAAACCGGATGTCATCACGGCGAAATGCACCTCGTTTGAGGCGTCACGTGTCTGTCTGTTACAGAGTGGCAGAATGCCGAGCATGATGTCATCATGATGCGGGCCGGTGTTGTATATCACCTCGTTACGCGGCGGTATTGAGCCTTTCGCCAGCTTGTCCTCCGTGGCGGCAATGACATCCTTCACGGTGTCGAGGCTTAGGTTCGGTATCATCGAGCAGCGGGGGTCGTTGCGCAGGTCGTCAATGGTGAGATGATGGGCGTATTTGTTGAGTTTCTTGCACAGTCCGATGACTGCACGCACGGTCTTCTCGAAATTCCATTCGCCTGTGTTGTAGTAACGGTTTATTGAGTCCTCAAGACGGCACGCCGCCCCTTCGGTGAGGTAGAAACGTGAGTTCCCGAGGCCTTGCAGCGCGGTCGCCGGATACAGCGTCATCTTCGGCGATTCGAGTGCGTCCTTGACAATGAATGCGTTGGCTTCGCCTGCGGCGTATATCAACGAGACAACGTCCTTGTTATATATGATGGTCTCCAGTCCGATGGTGATGACGAGACGGTTCTTCGAGACTTCAATGCCTCCGAGGTCTGACGCGGCATCGGCCTGTGTCGCATAGTTAGTTTTTGTCAGTTGAGTGTTTGAATATCTGTTGCTTCCGCTCACGTTGAACGCCACGCGGCCGTCACTGCCAATCGGACTCATGAAAAACCCGATGCCGCCTTTCTCGTGAATCTTGTCCTCGTAACGTGCGCACCAGTCGTCAATCAGGAAAATGGACTGCTGCTGGATCTTCTCAAGACTCGTTTTCGGAGTGCGGTAACGAAGGTCAAGGTCGATTTTGTAATCGGGAAAGACCTCTCTGTATGACCTGCCTTCGTAAAGAGGAATCTCATCGGTGTTGATAAGCAACGCTTTGTCAGGGTCGAGACCGAATCCTTTTATATAAACCTCATTGACGTAATTGTAAAATGAATTATGTTGCGTCGGCGCGATGGGGTAGAACTCATCCATCTGAACGAACTGAAGGCCTGACAGTTGCGGTTTGGCGATGGAGCCGAGACCATGTTTTTTCAAAACTTCCTGAATCCTCTGACTGTCCCAGTTGTCGAGGATCTCGTGAGTGTACTGTATGAAATACTGTGGCGTTTTGCCTGTGGGCAGCGAGATGACTCCATTCGGGTTCTGCGCGACCCATTCGATGAAACGGAGTGCCATCAACAGACCCATCTGCGGGACGCTCTCTGTAATAATATAAGGTGTCGTTGTCGTCATCTCTTTGACGCCCGACTTGTCGACAAAAGCCTGCTCAACGGCTGAAAAAATTTTTTTCATTGAAATGATGTAACATTTTGGACTGCAAAGGTACTTAATATTGTGAAAAAAAACGTAATTTTGTCAAATAAATTTTGAAGTCTGTATATGCTTGAAATAGTTTTAAAAACGGCACTTGCCGCATTGCTGGTTATAGTGATAGCCGTCCTCTGGAAAACGCGTAACAGCTTGAAATTCATTGTGGTCTTTTGCATCACTGCTTTTTTGCTTATCTGTTTGAAGGAAAACGAAAAAGATGATGTGAAATCGCTTCTGTGGTACGATTCTCCTGCCGAGATATGGGAGGCGGCACTGCCGCTGGGCAACGGACGTCTCGGCATGATGCCTGACGGCGGGATTGAAAAGGAAAATATCGTCTTGAATGACATCGCGATGTGGTCCGGCTCGGAGGCCGACTACTCGAACCAGAGAGCGAAGGAATCGCTGCCGGAAATCAGGCGGCTGCTTATTGAAGGCAAAAATCATGAAGCGCAACAGCTTATGTACGAGACGTTTACGTGCGGGAACAAGGGGTCTAATCATGGTGTCGGTGGAGATGCGACTTTTGGCTGTTATCAGACACTCGGAAATCTGGAAATTGAGTATGACTATGGCAATATCGGCTCAACGGCTGGAAAAAATATAGTTCAACCGACTGATTGCCAACATTATCGCCGCGGATTGGACTTGAGAACCGCAACGGCGTTCACTGAGTTTTCGGTCGGAGAAGTGAATTATAAACGTGAATATTTCATTTCACGAAACAATGATGTCGGAATAGTCCGTATTGCAGCGGATAAGAATAATGTGATAAATCTCACGGCAAGGCTGAACCGAGAAAAAGACACATCTGTAATTGAGTTTGTCACTGAAGACGCCGCAATAGTGATGCGCGGACAACTGAACGACGGTCTCGGCGATGGAAAAGGAGTGAGATATTTTTCAAAACTTTCTGCAAAAAGCAGAGACGGAAATGTCGAATATGTTGACAATCAGATAACTGTGAAGAACGCCACTGAAGTCATGCTGATATTTTCATCAGCGACTAATTTCATGAATGACGATTATGTTTCTTTTGTCGATGAAAGATTGGGGAATGCCAAGTCATTTTCATTCAAGAGATTGCATAAAGAACATGTGAAGTCGTATCAGAAATTTTATAACCGCGCTGAACTGAATCTCGGCGAACCGATGAAATCATCACTGACGACAGAAGAGCAACTTGTTGATTATCAAAATGAAGAAGACCCGTCGTTTGCGGCGTTGTATTTCAATTTCGGGAGATATTTGTTCATATCATCAACTCGTGAGGATTTGCTGCCGCCTAATTTGCAGGGGCTTTGGGCGAACACGCTCCAGACTCCGTGGAACGGTGACTATCATCTGAATATCAATCTGCAGATGAACCATTGGCTGACGGAAGTGTGCAACCTGCCGGAGCTGAACAGTCCGTTGACCGAACTGACTAAAGGCTTGGTGAAATCTGGCGAGCAGACCGCGAAATCGTTCTACGGCGCTGACGGCTGGGTGGTGCACTGGGGCACGAACCCGTGGCGTTACACGGCTCCGGGCGAAGACCCGTCATGGGGCGCCACCAACACCGGCGGCGCATGGCTATGCCAACATCTCTATAACCATTATCTATATACGCAAGATGTTGATTATCTGAAAGATGTCTATCCTGTGATGAAAGGCTCCGCCGAGTTCTTCCATTCCGCAATGATTACAGAGCCTTCGCATGGCTGGCTCGTGACAGCGCCGACGACATCGCCGGAAAACGCGTTCTTGGACAACGAGGGCCGCTGGACTTACGTCTGCATGGGTTCGACGATGGATGTGCAGGTTGTGACGGAACTGTTCCGAAATGTGATAGAAGCCAACAAAATAATTTATAAAGACTCATTGGAAAATTCTGATTCTGAGTTTATTGCGTCGCTGAAGTCGGACCTGCTGCGTTTTCCTCCGATGCAGATAGGCAAGGACGGTTACTTGCAGGAATGGCTTGAAGACTATGAGGAGACTGACATCCATCACCGTCATGTGTCGCATCTGTTCGGGCTGCATCCCGCGCACCTGATAACAGAGTCGAAGACACCGGAGCTTTTCGAGGCGTGCAGGGTGACACTCAACCGTCGCGGCGACGAGGGAACGGGCTGGTCTCGGGCGTGGAAGATAAACTTCTGGGCGCGGCTTCACGACGGGGAACGGGCCGGCAGACTGCTCGCGAGCCTGCTGTCACCGGCGGTTCCCGATGGCGGGAAGAATGTGAAACCGGGGACGTACCCGAACCTTTTCTGTGCGCATCCGCCGTTCCAGATCGACGGCAACTTCGGCGGAACGGCGGGAATAGCAGAAATGCTGCTGCAAAGCCACGACGGCTTCATTGAACTGCTTCCGGCAATTCCAATGTCGTGGGAATCAGGGTCTTACAAAGGACTGTGCGCCGTGGGAGGTGCTGTCGTCGATTGCCGCTGGGAAGATGGAAAGGTCACTGAAGCAAAGATATACTCTAAATGCGGCGGGACGTATAAAGTCAAGAATCCTGTGACAGGTGAGATGATGAAACTGTCGCTGAAAGCAGGAAAAAGCAAAAGGCTCAAATTTTGACTAATTGATAATCAATAATATGGATGTTGAAACAAAAATATGATAAAATGAGAAAACTGTTATTTGCAGCGGCGATGACCGCAATGCTTTGTGCCTGTTCGGAAAAAGTCACACGACAGGCAAATCTGGAAATCGTGCCAAAGCCCAACGACATTGAGATATTCCAACATGGACAGCACGACTCCGGCAATTTTGTGATTGACACAAAGACTATCATCGTTTCCGATGATGTTGATAATCAGTTCAATGCAGAGTATCTTCAATCATATCTGAAGAATGCCGTTGAAGGTGATTTCCTTATTGAAAACAGTGCAAAGAAAAACTACATCAGTCTTGAAATAAATGATGAGATTACTGATAATGAAGCATATACGCTGGTCGTTGACGGCAAGTGCATAACGATTCAGGGCGGCACCACGGCGGGAGTTTTTTACGGGATTCAGACGCTCATGCAGATGCTTCCTGCCGACGCATACAATAAATGTGCTGAAGCAAAAGTGAAGGCTGTTGAAGTTCCGGCGATGAGGATTGCCGACGCGCCGCGTTTCCACTACCGCGGACTGCATTTTGATGTGTCGCGCACTTTCTTCGGGACGGAGTTCATGTATAAGTTGCTTGATGCGATGTCGTATTACAAAATCAACAACTTACATTGGCATCTCGCCGATGACCAGGGCTGGCGCGTGGAGATAAAGGCCTATCCGCGGCTCACTGAACTCGGGGCGTGGCGCGGTCCTGACGAACTGCTCAAGCCGGCATACGGCTCCGGCATGGAACGCAACGGCGGGTTTTATACCCAAGAGGAAATAAAGGCAATAGTGAAATACGCAGCCGACCGTAACATTAACATCATCCCGGAGATTGACCTGCCCGGCCACAGCAAGGCCGTCGCAGTCACCTATCCGGAGATTCTATGTGACATAAACACAAAGCATTACAGCTGCCAGTGGGAGTCGAACAACGTGTGGTGCATCGGCCGTGAAGAAAACTACGTGATGCTCGACAACATCATCAAGGAAATGGTGGAACTGTTCCCTTCGAGGATTTTCCATATAGGCGGCGATGAAGTCAACATGGACTCGTGGAAGGAATGCCCGCGCTGTCAGGCTCTCATGAAAGAGAAAGGCATGACAGAAGTCGTTGAGCTTCAGAACTATTTCGTGCGCCGACTTGAAGCGATACTTGCAAGATACGGCAAGACGATGGCTGGCTGGGATGAGATAATAGACGGCGGCGAGCTGCTTCCCGAATCCGTCGTATATGCGTGGGCAAGCCTCGACCGCGGCATGAAGTCGGTCAGGGAAGGTCACCCGACGGTGATGCTCATCGGCGAATACATGTATTTCGACATGAAACAGAGTGCCGACGAACGCGGGCTGAAATGGGCGGGCATCACCCCGCTCGAAAAGACCTACAGCTTCGATCCAGTCGGAACTTTTGAGCTGAATGAAGATGAGAAGAAACTCGTACTCGGTCCGCAGGGCGGCGCATGGGCGGAATGCTTCCAGGTGAAAGACTACGCTGAATATCAGGTGTTTCCGAAACTGCTTGCTTTGTCGGAAATAGGATGGACGAACCGTGAACTCCGTCGCTGGGACGACTTCCAAAACCGGCTGTTCGACGCACAATACGACCGCATGTACGCGATGGACCTGAAATTCAGAATCGCACCGGCAGATGTGGGGTATGAGGACGGAAAAATTGTCGCCGCAAAAGACAATGACGTCCTGACAATACGCTACACCGACGACAAGTCGGCTCCCACGCTGGAGTCACCTGTCTATGACGGGCCGATTGCGACGGAAACGCCGGAGAATTACCGCTTCGCCACGTTCTTCAACGACCGCTCAAGCATCGCGCGTGGCGCACAGAACATCGAACTGCATCATTACCTGAAACCGGCGACGAAAGTGGAGTCGAATATCCCGTTCATGGAGGACATCAACCGCCTCGTCGATTACGACCTGGAGACCTACTGCTTCACAAGCCGCGATGTCGTGGCCGGCGACTACGTCAAGTTCACATTCGACGAGCCTGTCGAATGTCGTTCGATTGGAATGTGTACGGGCTATTACACGCTCGCCGTCTATGGCATCCTCAACGGCTACATCGAATATTCATACGACGGCGAGAACTACATCAAAGGCGGAAGGTTCACATACGACATGTTCGACGGTTACAGGGCATACTGCTATCCTGAACATCCGGTCAAGTCGGTGCGCGTCGTGGCTGACGGCATCTGCGAACACGAGGTTACGGGCATCCAGGACCTGAGGATAGAATGAGCCGAAGCGGTTGTGCCTGGAACTCAGCGGAGTATGTTCCAGAAACTTTCCGGCAGATACACGTTTTCGACATCCGTTGCGTCTCTGAACAGCGGGGCGATGTCGATAGGCTCGAAGCCGGCTATGCCGCAGCCGATGGGAGTGACCAAGAACTTCATCTCCGGATGTTGTTTCGCGAACCCGATGAACTCATCGACGTAAGGCTTGATTGTCTCGACGCCGCCCTGCATCGTCGGGATGGCGTACGACTGCCCCTGCAAGCCGACACCGTTGCCCCAGACTGCCCCGAAGTTTTTGTATGCGACGTATGCCGCGCCGCCCGCGTGCATACCCATCAGGTTGCTGCCGAAGACAAAGACCTCGTCCGGGCGTAATGACGAAATGTGATCTGGTGTTGTTCTGTATTGATTCTTTGGCATGATGCAAAATGATTTGACTCGTTTTCTGAATGAGAATTCCGGCGCGGCATCGTAAAACGCGACTGCTTCGTTGGATTCGTGAGATGCCGTCGCAATGCCGCATTCCGTATCATACGTTCCTTGCGCGTAATTCTCTATTACATAAGGTGTTACAACCTCGTTCATCATCTTCTTGTAGCGTTGGTTGACGGCCGCCGGAGTGATTCCTAACTCTGCGGCAATCTCTTTCTGACTGAAACCGGCATAAAAAATCATGCTCCCGATCTCCTGCATTATCCGGTCGTGCATGTAATGCCGCGTGATGGCCATGCAAACCTGCCGCATCATGTTGTCCTCCGGCTCGCCAGAACGGATGTATTCCATGATGTCATCGGATGCGGTGTCGGAAAGGTTCGCGAACTCTTTGTTGTACGCCTTTAACGCATCAAGAACAACGAAACGAAAACCGTTGGTCATCCACGTCGAGAGTTTTACGTTACTCGGACGGTCGAGCAACGGCTTGAAATCGTGAGTCATCAAATGAATGTAATACTCGTGCGCCAATGAATGGAAATCAAGGCCGGTCTTGTACCTCAAATGGTATTTCCTGTCGAAAATTGCGTAGGCTTTTCTGCAATATTTGTAAAAATACTCTTTTGTGTAATAAGAGTCGTAACTTGCTAACTTTTTGACAATCAATTCATCTTCCATAATCAAATATCTGTTTTTTGAAATTTTGCAAAAATATTAAATTTTTTTCAGATTATGCTTAATTAATTTCCTGAAAATTCTTTTAAATGGTCAAAGATTATCAAACAAATTGTTCAATTTAAAATCAATATTATGGAAAAAGATGTTAAAAACATGGGGAAAGACAATGTAAAGAAAGTGTTTAATCTTGTTATCGTTGACGAGTCGGGGTCGATGAGCATCATACAGCGCGAGGCGTTGGCGGGCATCAACGAGACGATAGAGACGTGCCGCAAGATTCAGGAGGCACATCCGGAGATGGAGCAGATGATGACGTTGATCACGTTCGACAGCGGGCATTTCAAGGTGCATTTCGACAATGTCAATGTCGGCGGAATCAGGAAATTGGGAGTGAACGAATACCGTCCGGGCGGTGCGACTCCACTTTACGACGCGATAGGCAAGGGTGTCGCGATGCTCAACGCGCAGACCTCCGTCGAGGACAACGTTCTTGTGACGATAATCACCGACGGCGAGGAGAACTGCAGCTCGGAATACAACCTCGGCATGGTGAAAAACCTCATCGAGAAACAGAAGAAACTCGGCTGGACGTTCACGCTCATCGGCACCGACAACCTCGACGTCGAGGGCATGGCCGGCTCGATGTCTATCGACAACCACCTCGCCTTCGCCGAGAATGAAGCGGAGACAAGGGCGATGTTCGCCCACGAAAGAAGGTCAAGGACGCGTTACAACGACCGTCTCGCATGTTGTGATGAAATGCCAAAAGGTAGTTATTTCGACGAGGATTAGCATTGTGTCAGTCGTGCGGGCATCACATCAGATGAAGATGTGATGCCTTTTCTTTTTAAATGTGATTGTCGTTACATTGAAAATGTTTGTACTTTTGCGAAGCGTAAAAATATTCATTAAAAATGTCTAAACAATTGATTGTCAAAGGTGAAACCAAACACGAACTGTATTCAAATCTGCTTCCGCAAATTAAATCTTTGGTGGAAAACGAGCCTGATGCGATAGCGAACATGGCAAATGTTGCCGCCTGTCTGAAGGCAACTTTCAACTTCTGGTGGGTCGGGTTTTACCGTGTCGTTGGCGATGAACTTGTTTTGGGCCCGTTCCAAGGCCCTGTGGCCTGCACGCGTATCAGAAAGGGCAGGGGCGTGTGCGGCACTTCATGGCTGGAAGGCAAGACCGTCATTGTGCCTGATGTCGTTAAGTTTCCCGGACATATAGCCTGCAGCTCGTTGTCAAAATCAGAGATAGTGGTGCCGTTGTTCGTTGAAAATGAAGTCGTTGCGGTACTTGACATTGACAGCGAAAAGTTGGCCTGTTTCGATGACGAAGACAGGCTTTGGCTTGAAGAAATCGCTGGCTTGATGAGTCACGAAAACCTTTTTAACCAAGACCGTAACCAAAACTCAAACTGGTAGCGCGGATAGTCTTGCGGGCTGCCCGAAGGGCAGTACCTCAACAACCGAGTACGCGGCACGCGTACCCAGAAAAAAACAAAAAAACCTCTTGCGGTATCGAAAAATAGTGTAATTTTGCCGCCCGTATGAAAGAATCAATGAAGAAAAATTGCACACAGTGTCTTTCGGCGCATGATACCGCGCCGTGGGGTTTGAGTATTACCCCCCCCCTCCCGTGTGCAAATTATTGAAAATAAATCAGTTAGGCTTTTTGAGACAGAAATACGCGCCGTCAGTCAGTGACTGTCGGCTTTCCGCGTTTCCATGCGCCGGCACCTGAATACCTGAAACACCTGAATACCTGAAAACAATTGAATATAATAACTAACTAAAAGAAAGGAGGAAAACTGGATGAAGATCAAGATGAAATCCAAAAAGATTAGGGGCG
>CALBNV010000083.1 GCA_937896895.1 uncultured Bacteroidales bacterium
CTGTGTCCTGTCTTATAATACAAAACAGCGACAAAAAAATTACGAAACTTAATTTATGCATACCCGTTGGCGTAATAAAATCCTCATGCATGTCATTGTTTTCTTGTTTTTTTACACGAAATGACTATTGAGATCGATTTTTTCTGAATTTATTTTCACGAAAAAAGCGATTGAAATCGGTTTTTTTGAGTTTTTCACAGAAACGGGCGATTGAGATCGGTTTTTTTTATAACGCCACCACAAATTTAGACCAGAGCCTAAAATGATTGTCATTGCACAAAATTCAAAAAAGATTAGTGATGTGACAGGCAGACAAAAAAGTTGACGGCGTAAAGGATTGAGAAAATTTTGAAACAGGCACTGATTGAGTATGATTTTTTGCAGATAAATATTTTTACTAATTTTTGGCAACAAGCGTGTTTTATTGCCTAAAATTAGTATTTTTGCAAAAAATATCAAAAGATGGCTGAGACTAATATGAAAATACAAAATATCAAGTGCTGTTTCGGTGATAAAATATTTAGTACCAACGACTTGTTCAATTTTTATAGAATTGAAGAGCCTGACATTGAACGCTCGCTCGTGAACTGGAGAGTGTATGATTTTGTAAAAAAAGGCATGTTGAAACGCATGGGCAAAGGCCTCTTCAAGATTGACGACTCCGAAACATACACTCCAATCATTGACGACAAGACGAAAAAAATCTTCAATGAGATAGCGAAAGACTTTCCTTTTCTGTCGTGCTGCTGCTGGAACACGTCAACATTGAATGCCTTCACGCAGCACCTCGTGAACAAGCAAATGACTCTCGTAGAAGTTGACAGAGACGGCGTGGAATCCGTCGCTAATTTCCTGAAAGGCAAGCATAAAAATGTTTTCTTCAATCCGTCGAAAGAAGTGATTGACAACTACTTGCACGACTTTAACGAAGCGATTGTGGTGAGAAACCTCGTAACCGAATCACCGTTGATGAAGGTCGGGACGCTCAAAACAGCATCACTCGAAAAGATTCTCGTTGACATGTTTTGCGACACTGCCATTTTCAGTTTCTACCAAGGCAATGAGTTGACGCACATTTACAAAAACGTGATGAACGAGTTTACAGTCAATATGCCGAAAATGATGAGGTATGCAAAGCGGCGTGGAAAGCACGATGAAATAAAGGATTTTATTGCAAAAAACAACATATAACACACTGCTATACAATATGATAGACGCAAACAAAATAGACATCAACTGGATTGACAAGATGTCGAAAAAGCATAAAGCCGACAAGATTCTCATTGAGAAAGCGATAAGGGCTTTTTTGTTGCTTGAAGGACTTTGCAAATCGGGGCTTCAATTCGTATTCAAGGGCGGAACATCGCTGTTGCTGCATTTTGAGCCACCAAAGAGGGTCTCGATTGACATTGACATAATTGTGCCAGAAGCAATCGGAAATATTGAAGAATATCTTGACAAAGTCGTTGAAACACAGAATTTTAACAAGATTGAATATCAGGAAAGGCACACCGATTCAAGCATCAAGAAACTGCATTGCAAGTTTTATTACACCCCGGCTTATCAGACCAAGTCGGATGAAGACTGCGTGCTGCTTGACATTTTGTTTGAAGATAATTTGTACAGCGGCATCGAGAGATTACCGATAAACCCATCAATTTTGCCGACAATCAACGAACCTGTACCAGTTATGGTTCCATCGGTTGAAGACCTGCTCGGCGACAAACTGACGGCTTTTGCACCTAACACAACTGGCGTACCATACGAAAAGCACGGCAACAGCATGAGCATGGAGATAATAAAGCAGCTGTTTGACATCGGATGTCTGTTCGACAGAAGTGAGAATTTGCAGACTATCATAAAGACATTCAACAACATAGCTCGCACAGAATTGGGTTACAGAAAAACCGGCTCCACAGTTGATGACGTGCTTGATGACATTTTTGAGACATCGCTTTGCATATCAACGCGCGGACAGATGGGCAATGGAAAATTCAGCGAATTGACCGACGGCATTGCAAGAATCAAAGGTTTCATTATATCTGGGAGTTACTATATTGACAATGCTATACTGTCAGCGGCGAAGGCTGCCTACATGTCGTCGTTGATCAGAAAGAACGGAACGAAAATAGAGAAATTCAAAAACATTGCTGAAATAAAAGACTGGATTATAGAACCAACTAACTACAACAAACTCAACAAATTGAAAAAAACGAACCCGGAAGCATTCTTCTACTGGCACAAGGCGGTTTCTGAATAAAATCAGAGAAAAAGGCCAAGGCGGTGAACCAAGATTTCTCCAAATTTCGGAGATGACGTTGTCTGGAACGGGCAAATATAAAGTTCTTGGGAAACCCGGTCACGGAAAGTCTATAATGCTCCCCCAATTTTAGACCAGAGCCTAAAGTGATTGTCATTGCACAAAATCCAAAAAAGATGAACACCAGCGAGGATCTATCGCCTTAACCTGACAACAAAATGGTCTGAAGAAATGAGTGCATTATAGTTCCGCACCGCTTTCCGAAACTTGTATCATCTCCAAAGACAAAAAGCATTATCTTTGCAGCACAAATCTTTCATTGCAATGACGATAACAATTTTAGGCTCCGGCACTTCGCAGGGCGTTCCCGTAATAGGCTGTGAATGTGACGTTTGCAAATCTCCCGACAGTCGTGACAAGCGTCTGCGCACTTCCATTCTGATTGAAAGCGGAGACACCACAATCTGCGTCGATGCCGGCCCCGACTTCCGGCAGCAGATGCTCCGCGAGAACGTGAAGCACCTCGACGCCATACTCATCACGCATCATCACAAAGACCACATCGGCGGACTTGACGACGTCAGGTCATTCAATTTCCTCCAGCATTTCTCAATGCCCGTTTACGCATCATCCGTCTCCCAAGAGGAAATCAAACGCGAATTTTCATACGCCTTTGCCGAAAAAGACAAACTCTATCCCGGAGCGCCGACATTCAACCTAATTGACATCATCGATGACAAATCAATAGTAATCAACAACCTAACCATTGAACCGATACCACTCAAACATCTTGAGATGCTATGCTATGGTTTCCGCATTGGTAATTTTGCATACATCACCGATTTCAGCTATATTTCGGATGACAGTCTCAACAAGCTCAAAGGCGTTGATTATCTTATCATTGAAGCCCTCAGGAGGGAGAAGCACTATTCGCACCTCTGCCTGTCAGAAGCCATCGGCATCGCTCAGCGTCTTAATGTAAAGAAGGCTTGGTTCACTCACATTGGCCATCAAATGGGGCTGGCCGGGGAAACAGACAAGACTCTTCCAGCGAATATGATGCTGGCATACGACGGATTAAAGATTGAGGTTTAAAAGCCACCACATCTACGTTGTCGTCATCAGCCAAAGCATACGACTGGTCATAAACTATATAATATGTCCTGCCTTTCTTTGTCTTCCTGATTCCGGTAAAATAGTTAAAATCGAAATCCCGATCAACGAGGCATTGTTTTGTGACAGACTTCTTGCCGAACGGATTCAGTGTTCTGAGTATCATTCTGTTACGCATCAGCACTGCATTAACATTCCTGACAAGCAGAAGTTGTTCGTTATAGATATGATAATAATAGTTATTACGGCAGTTGTCATCGCAATATCTTTTGTTGGCGCGGCCTGTAATAGTTCTGCCACATGCGGGGCATATTCTCTCTTTCAGAGACGATTCTTTCGTTTCATCCATAGCAATCTCAGTTGATGAATACTAACATCAATAATTTTTCAAAAATCAGAAAACGAGGTGCAGGGCGTCAGTTGTTTCTCATTTCGAGAAAACATACTGAATGATATTCGCGCCCATTTTAAGAGCTTGCAGTCGTATTTCCTCGGAGTCCTTGTGGACGCGTTGGTCTTCCCAGCCGTCACCGAGATCGCATTCGTATGTGAAGAGGCAGACAAGCCGTCCCTCGTAAATCATCCCGAATGCCTGAGGTGTCTTCATATCGTGTTCGTGGATCTTCGGCAATCCGTTAGGGAAAGCATAGGGGCTTTGGAAAAGCTGGTGTGAATATGGCAGTTCGACCCATTCAAGTTCCGGCAGAACCTTTTGCATCTGCGCCATCACGAAATCCTTAAGTCCATAGTTATCATCAATATGAAGAAAGCCTCCACCGAGGAGATAAGCTCTAAGGTTATCAGCTTCAGCTTTGTCAAAGCTGACATTCCCGTGTCCTGTCATGTGTACGAGAGGATAATTGAAGATGTCAGGACTTCCGACTTCAACTGTAGCGACATCACAATTCAAGTCCGTGCTAAGTTCTTGATTGCAGAATTTGACAAGATTTGGCAGAGATGTGGGGTTTGCATACCAGTCGCCGCCGCCACGATATTTAAGCAGAGCGATTTGTGTCTGCTGCGCTGATAATCCGAGAGTCAGCGACAGCAACATGGACAGCAGCAGGTTTCTCATACTCATTTCACATTCATCTGGTTAATAAGCTGCACAGTATGGCAAGCCACCAACGCGGCGGTCTCCGTTCTGAGTCGCGCATCACCGAGGCTCACCGGCACGAAGCCGTTATCCATCGCGAGTTGTGCTTCTTCCCTGCTGAAATCGCCTTCCGGCCCGATAAGGACTATGGCGTTGCTGCCTTTCACGTATTTGTCACACAGCTGGTCTTTGACATCATCGTCAATCCACGCGATAAACTTCTGTCCGTCAAACGGTTGTCTCACCAATTTGTCAAATTCGATAACATCCTCTATGTCAGGAAGTTGTGATTTTATCGACTGTTTCACAGCGGCAATCATCACCTTTCTGAACCGGTCAACGTTAGCGACGCGTCTTTCCGAGTGACACGAGGTAAATAGTTGGACTTTATCTATACCAATTTCCGTGGCTTTTTCGAGGAACCACTCCGTCCTTTCATTGAGTTTCGTCGGAGCGATTGCTATTTCGAGCACAAACGGTCTATTGTCGTACCCTGGACGCTGGTTTGTCAGGCAGGCCACAGCTCTTTTCGGGTGATCTTCAACAAGTTCGCCGTCGAACAACGAGCCTTTGCCGTTTGTGACGCAGAAACGGTCTCCGACTTGCATTCGGAGGACTCTAACACAATGTTTTGACTCCTCTTCCGAGAAGGAGACCATTCCCAATACTGCGTCAGGTAAATAAAACACGTTCATACTTACTATCTTTACATTCTTTCTGGCATCTGCATGCCGAGCAGGTTGCTTGCGTTACGCAACAGACGGGCTGTCATTCCTGCCAACTGCAGGCGGAACTCTCTGCGGTTCACATCTTCTTCCTTCAGGATACTACATTCCTGATAGAACTGGTTGAATTCTTTACAGAGTTCGTAGATGTAGTTAGCAATCATGGCTGGGCTTCTGTTAATTGCCGCTTGTTCAAGCACCGACGGCCAAGTGTGCATATTTGTAAGGAGATGCTTCTCGCCGGGCAGAATGTTGTCAACCATCACTTTGTCACCGACATTTATTCCGGCTTCAGCGGCCTTACGCAGCACAGAGCAGATACGGGCATGAGTATATTGGATAAACGAGCCTGTATTGCCATTAAAGTCGATTGATTCCTTGGGGTCGAAGAGCATCGTTTTCTTCGGATCCACCTTGAGTATAAAATACTTAAGTGCGCCAAGTCCTATGACGTGGTAAAGTTTGTTGGCTTCTTCATCCGACAGGTCCTTAGCTTTCCCGAGTTCTTCCGACACCTTCCTCGCGGTATCGACCATTTCATCCATAAGGTCATCAGCGTCAACCACCGTGCCTTCACGTGACTTCATCTTTCCGCTCGGCAGCTCAACCATACCGTATGAAAGATGCTCAATGTCGTTACCCCATGCGAAGCCGAGTCGGACGAGGACCCGCTTAAGGACGTCGAAGTGATAATTCTGTTCATTACCCACGACATAAATAAGTTTCTTCGGATGGAACTCGTCATAACGCAATTGAGCTGTTCCAAGGTCTTGAGTCATGTAAACGGATGTCCCGTCACGGCGCAGGAGCAGTTTTTCGTCGAGTCCCTCATCTCTGAGATCGCACCAGACTGAGTTATCATCCCTCTGATAGAGAACGCCATTCTTCAAGCCTTCCATGACAGTGCTTTTGCCCAAGAGATAGGTTTGAGATTCATAATAGACTTTGTCGAATGAAACGCCGAGGCGTTTGTACGTGACATCAAAGCCCTGATAAACCCAGTTGTTCATCATTTCCCAAAGTTTACGCACCTCGGGGTCACCGGCCTCCCACTGGCGAAGCATCTCGCGCGTCTCCTGCATCAACGGTGACGCGTTCTCTGCTTCGGCCTTGGCTTTCTCCTTGGCCTCATCATCAAGCTCATCGTAATTCGCAGGCAGCAGCGACTTAACTTCCTCCTTGAAATGTTTGTCAAACATCACATAGAAGTCGCCAATAAGATGGTCTCCCTTCTTCCCTGTTGACTCCGGCGTGCATTTGTCACCCCATTTCTTCCATGCGATCATGCTCTTACAGATGTGTATTCCCCTGTCATTCACGAGGTTGACACGCACCACATTTTCGCCATTGGCTTTTAGGATTTCAGATACGCTCCAGCCCAACAAGTTATTTCGGATGTGCCCGAGATGCAACGGTTTGTTTGTATTCGGAGAAGAATACTCCACTACGACAGGATTTCCCGAAACTTCTTTTCTGCCAAACAACTCATTCTCATGGTTCTTCTCCATGAACGAGAGCCAATAATTATCCGAAATGAGCAGATTGAGGAATCCCTTCACCACATTATACTTTGCGATGAACTCACTTTTCTTGGTCATTTCAGTTCCAAGTTCATTCGCCAAGTCTTCCGGTTTTTTCCCGACCATCTTGGTGAACGGGAACACCACTATTGTCAAATCTCCTTCGAATTCAGGCCTTGTCTTCTGAAAATTCACCATGTTAGCAGGAGCTTCCTGACCATAGAGTTTTCTGAAGGCATCAATAAAAAGCCGTTTCAAAATTTCTTCCAGCATAGTACAAATCGTTATTTAAATTTGGGTGCAAAAATAGTAAAAAACGCATTATACATCATTGATAAATCAACAATTATTTAAGTTTTCATATCACATCCCTTTCCATTTTTTAACATTAAAAATCGGAAATATGTCAAAACAACGACATTATTGTGTTAAACACATACCCTGACAATGTCTCAGCACCTTCAGCCACAGTGTCTTCACTTTGTAAAACAGCAGATTGTTCGGTTTTTCCGTGTGCTGTCTGTATTTCAACTTTATATCCGACGATTATACATATCACTATGAACAATATCACCATGACACTTCCGTGACGAATTAAAAACGAAGGAGTTCTGTCAACGACAACATCAGCATACGGGTTTTGATTTTTTTCTTTCATATCACATTCCGAGTTCCAATTGGTTTTTCACAAGATTAAAATAATTACCTTTCAGCCGCACAAGCTCATCATGAGTGCCCTGCTCCACGATTTTACCTTTGTCGAGGACGATAATATTATCGGCGTTTTTCACAGTGCTCAGTCGATGTGCGACAACTATTACAGTTTTCTCTTTGAACAAGTTGTCGAGATTTTTCATGATCACCTGTTCGTTGTTGGCATCAAGAGCATTAGTCGCCTCGTCGAAGAAAATGTATTTCGTGTTTTTGTACACGGCACGTGCGATGAGGACACGCTGTTTTTGCCCTGAGCTCAAGCCCTTGCCTTCCAGTCCGATGAACGTGTTCAGCCCGTTGGGTTGCGACTTGATATAGTCATTGAGATTTGCTATATGCACGGCTTCATCAACACATCGCATATCCGGCTTCGCATCGCTGACACCTATGTTATTTGCGATGGTGTCGGAGAAAATGAAGCCGTCCTGCATCACGACACCGCAGGCCCTGCGCCATTCCTTCACGTTAAACTCATTGAGTGGCCTGTCATCAAGGAACACGCCGCCCTCCACAGGCTCGTAGAAGCCGAGAATCAACTTCAGCATTGTTGTTTTCCCGCTGCCGCTCATGCCGACAATGGCTGTAGTCTTGTTCGCAGGTATGGTCAGGCTGATGTCGTCAAGAACCTTTCTTGAATGCGGTCCGTCATATTGAAACGAGACGTTTTTCAACACGATGTTGGCATCTTGCGGTATCTCAGTCTCCTTGCCGACATTCTTAGTGTCTTCATCTTCAATCTGTTGCACTTCATTAAGACGTTCCAGACTGATTTTGGTATCTTGATAAGAGCGGATAAAAGACACAAGGTCGGCGATAGGCGCGTTCAATTCGCCTATGATGTACTGTATCGACATCATCATGCCAATTGTCATATCCCCGTTTATCACAAGCAACGCCGACATGAAAGAGATCGCCATATTCTTCAGTTGGTCAATCAACGTGCCGCCAATATTCTGAGCCTGCGAGAGTGAAAGTCCCTTAATACTGACGTCATACAGTCGGTTTTGGGTTTTCTCCCACTCCCACAGTTTCTGCCGTTCGCAGTTGTTCAGTTTGATCTCCTGCATTGATGTTATCATCTGAACGACATTACTTTCATTACGCGCCGACTCCTGGAACCGCATGTAGTCAAGCTTGCGCCGACGTTTCATGAAAATCAGGATCCAACCGACATACAGCGCACTGCCGACAGCAAAGACACCAAGGATGCTGAAATTATATCCGGCCATCATCACAGAATACACAACCAGACCGATGATGCCCATGGAGATGCCAATCAGTTCACCTGTAAGGAAATTCTGTATCCTGTCGAAATCACGGATTCGCTGCAACGTGTCGCCCATTCTTCTTGAATCATAAAACGAGATCGGCAGCCGCATGAGTTTGCCAAGGAAATTGGACACAAGCGAGATGTTCACATTGATCGTGACATGCAACATCAGCCAATTTTTTATTATATGGTTGAGCGACTGTCCCACGACAAGTGCGAACTGTGCCACGAGGACTATCATGACGAACCTGCTGTCGCCATTTCCGATGCCGATATCGACGATAGACTGTGTCAGCAACGGGAACAGCATGCTGATGAAGCTGCCCAGAGCCATTCCCAACATGATCTTGAGAATCGATTTCTTGTGCGGCTTCAGAAACCTGACCAGATACCTGAATCCAAGTTCTTCTTTTGACACATATCCGCTGTCATCATTGCAATTCTCGAACTCCACCGTCGGTTCAAGCAGCAACGCCATTCCCATGTTGCCTTTTATCGGATCAATCACCGAATACCAGCTTTTCAAGAACGCTTCGACATTGTATCTCAACACGTTGCCAACAGCCGGATCGCCGACAATCACTTTTTTCCGTGTTATCTTATATACAACCACAAAATGATTCTGGTTCCAGCTGACCACACACGGACACGGGATAGAGCAAAGCTGCTCGAAAGTTATCTTCACGCCTATTGTCTTGAAGCCGATACTTTCCGCAGCATCGCTGATACCAAGCAACGACGTACCCGTCTTCCTCTGCACGCTGCGGTTTTTCAGGAATTCCATTGAATACGACTTCCCGTAGTATTTTGCGATCATCCGAAGACAAGCCGGGCCACAATCGCGTGAATCGTACTGCCGATAAACCGGATATTTTCTTTTCACCTCCATCACTTGATAGTTTTTATTGACACAAATGTTTTGTAATCACCCACGATGCAGCCCTCAAATATCCTCCTGTAAAAACGAGCCAGTTTCACATCAGTCTCATCAAATCCGACATACACCCGTCTCACACAAGGGCATTCAGCGACCGAATGATTCATCATCCTGTACAAGATCAGATAAGCAAGATTGTTTTCACGATATTCTTCTTTCACATAAATACATTCAGCATATATCTCGGTCTCCGACAATCTCAGCATTGACGCCCATGCCACAACCATATCGTCATCAAACACGAAGCACGACAACTTCGGAATGAGGGTCTTCTTGTTTTTGGCGGGTTGCAGAAAATGAGGAGCGATGGAATCCGCCTGATGCAGGGCCTCGTCAATTTCATCATCACTCATATCGCTCATGAAGCGGAATTTGAGACTCCCCAGTTGTGCCACCTCATCAATCAGACCCATTTTATAGAACCTGCATTCAGGAACCTTCTTCATGTCCATGACAAGCGTTGATGAGTCATATTTCAATGTCGGCCAACAGCCACGAACAAGAAAACGGTTGAATCTGTCAATGTCGGCATTCAAAGAGTCACATTTCAACACGACACGGAATTCACCATCAAACGACGAAGGCATCCTATCCCGGCACAACAGCGCGACTGCATTCAGCAGTTTCGATCCGATGCGGAGGCCCCGCAGCACCGGCACGACATAGATAACAAGTATGTTAGCCGTGCCGGTCTGTTCGTTCACAATTGCCGAGACCATTCCAATTATCTCACCCTGCAACTGCGCCGAGCAATGTACCGCCGTCCTGCAAAGGCGCAACGAATGCTCACATGCGAATTTCACCAGAGCCTCGTCAACGTCAGCCTCAGCGTATATCGTCGCTTCATCAATATCAATCATAACACACATCATTGATTGGTTTCGGGGCCTTCGGGCAGCGCGGGTCAGGATACAGCCAATTCTCGCGTCCATAAGCACCTATGACATATTTCCAGCAGGCGCCGGCTCCGCGACGACAACGGGCGAAGTCCTGACATGTCGAACACGCACTTTCCTGCGGGAAGACGGACTGCCTGATATTCCACAACGACAGGGCCTTCTCGGAATTCCACACTTCCAACAGTCCGTTCTTCATGAGGTCTCCGATGATAAAGTCCGGATTCCAATACAGCTCCTCGCAGATGGTGACCTTGCCGTCAGGCAGGATAGTGAGTCCCAGCACATTACCAGAACACAACGTTCTCTCATTGAACTTCTTGATGTTGCACAGCTCCTCACGCTTTATCGTCTGATCATCGTTCTGGATATAAAAGCCGCAATCCAGGCCGTCAAGATAATCGTACACCTCCCTCACCTGCGCCAAAGTCGGTTTCAGTTCCTGGAAACTTTCATTTGACTTGTACATGCTCGCGCCGATGGTCGAAACGGTATATTTCTTGAGATGTTTGAGTTTTGATATGAAATCGATGACTTCCTTGACATTCTCCTTGTTGAAAGTATGCCTTGTATGTGTCCCCTTGACGATGATCTCGATTCCTTTTGTGTCAAGATACAAGAGACTTTCCTTCATTTTCTGGCAATACTCTTCGCCGACGTTCAGATTGCACGCAAGTGTCTTGGGATTAAGCGAATCTAGCGAAATCTGCAATGTCTTGAGACCTGTGCCCGCCACCTCGTCAATCTGCTGTCTTGACAATGGAATCTTTGTGGAAACGAAATCGCAATATCCGTAATCAAGGAGTTTATTCACGATTTTCCTCCAATCCTTATGCAGGAAAACCTCCCCACCCGACAGCTCGAACGTACGCACGCCAATGTCGTAGGCTTCTTCTATGATCTTCAAAATACGATCCGTAGGCATCGCCTGATACTGTGTTTTCTTATCCGCGTAGCAATAGACGCAGTCGGTGACGCATTTTGTATTTATCACAAACAAGACATCTGTGGGAAATGACAGCCTCAGTGTTTCAAAGTCGTACGGCGGCTGAAGAAGAAAATCCTTTGTTTTGAGATCGCGACGTATTATTCCACACTTATTCTCGACAAGCATGTCTGCCGGAAAGCTGAATATCGTCCCATCAAACTTCACTTTGACATTTGCCTTGTTGTGTATAAAACCATTCACAAGACTTTCGACTTTATCCTTTGGCATATCGAAAAAGGCACTTATCTCGTCACACACCGAGCCAAGGCACTTATCTCCTTTGAAAAACGAGAACATGGCCGCCAGCATCGGATGTGTAATCCTTGGGGTCTCAGACTGTTCATTCACATTGACTATCAAAGCCCTCCTACCATCTATTCTGATTTTGTAATCAAAATTAAGAACTATATTTTTCTCACAATTTGCATTCATAATAATTTTGGTTTAGAAACGTAAACATTTAAAAGCCCTGGCCAACGACTCCACAAGGTCACCAAAGACCACATGGCCTTTCGATGGCCAGGGGTGGTTCATGTTACTTCAACGCTTTGCCGAGGTTCACATCCACTGATGAAGTGTTGTCTCCTCGGCTGCTATTCTGGCAACTCTTCAGGCATGCCTGCTGGCATCCCTTTGAGCACTGCACATCGTTTGCACCATTTTCAATCTGTTCCATCATTTCGTCGGAGAGGAACTCTGCCGAAGCCAATACTGGCATTTTTTTCAATTCGTCCTTCATGACTTTAAAAAATTTTGATTAAAAAAACACACTGCAACACTTATCCCTGCAGTCTGGGATATTACAATTATGACCAAGAAATTTAAAAAACTATCAGTGTAATCCTGAGTATCAATAGATTATCTAAATCTACCAATATCATTTTTAGACTCATTGACACCTTTGTCGTCGACCTTACCGCCGCCCTTGAATTTCACGGCAAAAGTAAGTTTCAGCACCCTGTTGGCATAGTCTGCGGTATTGTCGATGACATTGCCATACAGGTGTTCACACGAACTGATCTTTAATGAGGAGAATATATCTTGCGCATCGAACACGAGAGAGAACATTCCGTCCTTGCCCCAGCAATATGAGACCCCTGCATCCATAGTCCAGTACGAGGAAATCTCCTTTTCCGGCATCTTTGTGCGTGGCCAGTACTTCGCCCACAAATACACGTCTAAACCGTCGAAAATGTTATAGTTCATACTGCCAGACAATGTCGTCTGCCAATACGACGACTTCCGTCCCGCATCAAGATGATAGCCGTTTTTAAAGTTCACCTCGTCGTTATACGATGCGCTCACCTCCACACGGCCCGTTATGGCTTCTTTAAACATTCTGTACAACGATGTGAGCGACATGACACAACTTCTCGTGTCATATACATTCTTATACCTGTACACCCGAAGGTCAGCCGATGACTCTTCATCAAGCAAATAAGCAGCGATGTCGTATTTATAAACGTATCTGACACTGATGAGACATGCATTGAAAAACGATTGGTTAATAAGGAAACCGTATGTTCTTGACGGATTCACATCAGGGTTACCCATCTTTACAGTGTATTCATCAACCTGTCTATTTCCAGGCAACATTGCGCTGTAATCAGGATTGGACAACTGTGACGACATCCCAAGGCCCAACGAGTAAATTTTGCTTCTGTAATAAAAGGCCGCAAACGGGAGCAGATAATTATAATCCTTCTGCAATGTTTTGCCGTCTGACACAAAATCGAAATCACGGTTGATATGGACAAAGCGAGAAGAGATGTCCATTGAGAAGAACCTGCCGAAATCAAAATTGTAGTTGACATATCCTTCAAAGTTCCGTTCCACTCCATGCATATTGCTTGACTGATGCCAAGGCTGTAGTACCGGTTCATCATATTTGACATCATCGTCAAGTATGCCAACGTGCAGCAAGACACCTGCGAGCAATTTAGAGGAATTACGGAACAAATGGGCGTAATCGAACTTCAGATCATGCTGCCACCCCGTCATGCGCGGATATGTGTACAGGCTCCATTGTTCAGGACCATCTGGATGGAGAAAGTTATAACGATTCGACTTTGTGCGCAGGCCGCCGTAGAGTATTCCGTATGAGGCCTTAAAACTGTTCGGAAGAGTGTCGGGCGTGGAATATTCAATATTGCCGGTCCACAAGTCGTCGTTGCCCTCATTATACGACCGTTGTCCGTAATCGCGGATGCCTGTTGTGTCATTCGCATGTAACATCGTCAAGTCAGTATTTTTAGAGAAGTCATCATAAAACCAGAAGTTGAAGTTAAGAGTATGCTTGTTCTTAAGTCTCCACTCCAGATTGGCGAGTCCTGTCAGCACGTTGACACGTCCGTCTCCGGTACTGTTTGCCTTCATTGTTGAGCCGTCGGCGAAGTGCGAGTCATCAATGCTGCGGTACCATGTCGGGCGGTTGTCGTAAGACAGGAGGGCGTTGAACACCACGTTGCCTTTTTTCATGATCACAGAGCCGTTGGCGCCGCCGCCGAAGTCATTGTCAGGATATTCGGCGAGAGAGCCGTGGCCTGCCACTCTTGCGAAATAACCGTCGTAATACATTTCCTTCATTTTAATGTTAATGACGACTCCGTTTGAGAGTGCCGACCTTGTGCCATCGTTGGCCAGCACCAGCTCCACCGTCTCGATCATCGAAGCCGGCAACGCCTCCAAGAGGTCCAGCGCCATTGTGCCGCCGGCACTCTGTTCGCGACCGTCTATATAAAGTGTGGCGCCTTGTCCGTTGAGCGTCAGCCCTTCCCGTTCATTGGCCGTAACACCCGGAAGCCTGTCAAGCATCCTCGTCGTACTCATGGAATTGACATTTGCCATCTGGCTGACATTCACGACAGTAGTGCCCCCACGCTGTTCTATCAGCGGCTTCTTCGCCACGACATCCACGCCTTCTATCATATACAACGCCATGTGCATGTATATCTCCATGACCGTGTCGGTGGCAGCCAACGGGATGACCTGTCTTTCATACGACAGATGCGTCACTTCGAGCAGGTATTTCAAGTCATTTTCCATTGTCACCCCAAACGAGAAACCGCCGTCAGCCCCTGTACTCTGCGAGGCGACCTGTACAGAATCAGAGGTGATAACGCGCACTTCTGCCGAAGGAAGCCCTTCGAGAAAATCATCGTAAACTGTTCCATACACCTTGGTCTGCTGTCCGTGTAACAACATGGAAACCGATGTCAACACAAACAATGTCAATAATTTCTTCATCATATACTTTTTATTTAGTGGTTTAACCTTAAAATTCAAGGAAATTCCGTGCCTGTCTTTTGCAAACCTTCCTCAGTTTTCCTTTTACTTTTTCTTTTGCTTTCACGATGCAAAAATACATCACGAATCCGCGTTTGTCAAGAACTTTTTTCTTTAATTTTATTTACAATTCATTGATACTCCGTGCATTATGTAAATTTTTATTTACATTACACCTATTTAATATAGTGGTTTGTTATTGCAACGCCATTCTCTCCATTTTTTTAATATTTTTTCATTGCAAATCAAAAAATGTTGTATTTTTGCAGCTTGATGATTGAGCAAAGAATCTTATCGAAGATGCCTCATAATGATGGTGGAAAAAGAAGTTTTTCTTTGACAGGTATCGTATTTATTTTGCAGACGGTCTTTTTTAAGCCGTCATTTTTTTTGTCAAAAATCGAATTAAATATAGTAACAATAAAAAAATAACCAACAATGTCTATCTCTTTAAAAAACCGTAGTCTCATTTCGATCAACGACTACACTCCGGAAGAAATCTGCCACATTCTTGACATTGCGGAAGACTTTGAGAGACAACGTCTTCAGAATTTGTTGAACGGCCGCGTCATTGCATCATTGTTTTTTGAGCCTTCAACGAGAACCAGATTAAGTTTTGAGACCGCAATCCAACTTCTCGGTGGCAATGTCATCGGATTCAGCAGCACGGCAGGGACGAGCGTCCAGAAAGGCGAATCGTTGAGAGACACCATCACGATGGTGGCCAGTTATGCAGACCTTATCGTTATGCGCAACCCGATTGATGGTTCTGCACGTTTCGCCTCAGAAGTATCTAAAGTGCCGATTATCAATGCAGGTGACGGCTCGAACCAGCACCCCACACAATGTCTGCTTGACCTGTATTCAATCCGCAAGACCCAAGGCACTCTTGAGAATCTTGAAATAACAATGGTCGGCGACCTCAAGTACGGCCGCACGGTACACAGCCTCGTCCAGGCGATGTGCCATTTCAACGCAAAATTCAATTTTGTATCACCTAACGAACTAAGAATGCCGTCAACTGTGATCCAATACATCAAAGATGCCGGTCTCGAATATCACGAATACACTGACTTGGAAGAGGTTATACCTCATTCGGACATTATTTACATGACCCGCGTACAACGCGAGCGTTTCCCTGACCCACTCGAATACGAGAAAGTCAAGAACGCATACATTCTGCGCAATTACATGCTTGAACCGGCGAAGGAAAACTGCCGCATTTTGCACCCGCTACCTCGTGTCAATGAAATAAACGAGGACGTTGACCAGAATCCGAAGGCTTATTATTTCCAGCAGGCACAGAACGGGCTTTATGTACGCGAGGCTCTGATTGCTGCAATCTTGGGATTAAAATAACACTAAAACATTGAAAATCATGGAAAAAAGAAAAGAACTCATAGTTTCAGCCATCGAAAACGGAACGGTCATTGACCATATCCCCGCAAACAAAGTTTTTGAAGTCATCAAGATTTTGGGACTTGACAATTGCGACTGCCCTGTATATTTCGGGACAAATCTCGAAAGCAAGAAATACGGCACCAAAGGCATCATCAAAATAAGCAACAAATTCTTCAAGTCGAAGGAAATCAACAAGATAGCACTTGTCGCTCCGACAGCGTCACTCATTGAAATCAAAGATTTCGAGGTCATCAACAAACACACTGTTGAAATCCCGGACAACATTGAGGGCATCGTGAAATGCTTCAACCCCAAATGCGTCACGAATGCAGAAAGGGTGATGACAAAGTTCACGGTAAAGAAGAACGAGTTCGGGAAAATCCAACTCAGATGCCATTACTGCGAGAAATTCACCACAGAAGAGAATATGGAATTTCTGTAGATTTTCCATCTCGAAAATCACGCTGATTTCCCCACTGGAACAGCGAACAAACAAAAAGGCTGGTGATTACCAGCCTTTTTTCATCCTCTTCACTCTTATCTCTCCTCTTTTCTTTTCGCCACGGCGTAACCTGCACCAAGGGCTGTAAGGATAAGAATTCCGGTGCCGAGCGGCGCACCCGACTGGTCTTCCGTATATCCGTGACCTGGAAGTCCGGGCATGTCAAAACCGTTGTCGATGTCCTCTCTGATTTCATTTTCTTCCCATCCGCTGAAAAAGCCATCGCTCTGCGCAAACGACAAACCCGACGCCAACATAAAAATCACTGCCGTTAAAAATATCCTCTTTCTCATAACACAACTATTTTCTGGGTTTTTACTCCGTTTTCACTCACAAGACGGACAATATATGCCGCATTTCTTAAATTTGAAATGTCAACAGCATTGCCGCTCAACGTTTCGTTTATCACCACTCTGCCAGTCATGTCAATGATTTGGATTGTTCCGATTTCATTGATATACAATTGATTTCCCGACTGATATGCAAAATTATCATTGCCGTTGATTTCATCACCGTTTGAAAGCCTGACGATAAAACGGTTAACATTATCGCTGTCCAAAGCGTTAAATTTGTATTCGCTTTCAAGAAGTATGTCGGTGTCTTCGCCAGTCATCCTGTCTATTAAATGGATGTAATCAAAATCACCGCCCGTTTTCATTGAAATAGTGTAAGTTGCAATTTCCTTTGCATCGAAGCAGAGTGGGATTTCCTTGACGTTCTCGTCATAGCTGGCGATGCCGTACATCTTGTTGTCGCTGACGGTGAAGATCGTTGCGATACCGTCATTGAAATTCGTGAGTTTCGGGAAACCGTCATTTTCAGAACCATTGAAACCAAGGATTACATTGTCGCTACCTTTTGAATTTGAAACGATTACGTTGATGTTTTTTGACATTGCTCCTCTGCCTTTTGCATCTTTTGAATAAGTCAACGTGGGTTTAGGCTTGTTGTTTTTTGTCGCATTGACCACATAACCTTGTCCTGCCTTAATTGTACCTGATGAATGATATTCAAACACGCCTGTTTCCGGATTCAATGACACGAAACCGTCCGAAACGCTCGTGGTCTTTTCAATGTCATCCCATTCGATGTCAAAAGTAAAAGTGTTTCCAAGAAGGAACAGATTCCAGCTTCTGTATTTAGAATAGTTGAGCTCAATTTCAAACTCTGTTGAAACGTTCAGTTCGCCTATGAAATCAGCACGGTTTTGATTCTCGTATGATGCGAGATAGCCCGTGTTTTCCGCAAAATAGGTGGCGAAATAATCCTCATAATATTCATCGTCAAAATGTTGCTTGTAGTTGACCCACGGGACTTCGGTCTCGTCATCGTCCTCCATCACATTGTCATTATCCCAGATGTATAGGTCGTAACCGCCGTTTTCAGGGATGAAATCCTCAACGGCGGCGCCGACAATCGGGCTTGAGATGAACTGCCAGCCGTCTTTCTGCTTGCCGTTCCAATCCTCTGGGTTCACGATGCTCTTCCTGAACGTCGCCTTCACGTTTTCATTATTCTGGAAAATCTGCCCGCCGTCGTGGAGAATCAACTGGCTGACGTCGGTGTCGGTAAGTTTTCCTTTGACGGTGAGAATCCCTTTGCTGCCGATTTTAACAGAACAATTAGCGTTGATTGTCATGTTGTTGACTTCCGCAACGACACCTTCATCAATGACTGCAATGCCGTTTATTTCAACATCCTTGTTGGCAAGGTCTGGCATTGCAGTCGGTGTCGAACCGTCAGGATTTCTCCAGTTGCCTGGCTCATCCCACTGTCCTTTTCCCACATAAGTGTAAGGAAGACTTGCTGATGTGAAACTTAACAACTGAGGATTTTGGGTGCTTCCCATGCTTCCGTCGGTGATGAAAGTGATGCTTGCAGGGTCTGATGTTACAATCATCTCGGAATCTGTTGAGTGATTCCACACCCTCATTGTCATGACGTGACCGGTTTCTCCGTGAGGATAAAGATACCAGATGTATTCATGCTCGAAAGCGGAATAATGCGTGGCTCTGATGGCGGCGCGGCATTCATCTCCGACAAAGAGCCCCACCTCAATGTCGGTGTCAAGCTGCTCGACCCCGTCGATGACAACGTAACTGGTGATGGTCATTGTGTTTGGATATGTATAGATGTCCGGTGTCCAGTGTGTGGGCAGCTCTTGGGCCTTAATAGTCAAACATCCACAAATACAGACTAAAATCAATAATATTTTTTTCATTATCAATAAATTAAACTACTTAACAATTATCTTTTTGCATGATGTCATTCCATCGCCGCAAGTCATCCTGATAAAATACACACCTGATGTTTTTGGGCTGCTGATATCTCCAATGCCGTTGACAGTATGTTCTGACACCTTCCTACCGATGGCATCGAATATCTCAACCTTTGCGATATGGTTCACGCTGACAGTGATGACACCACCTCTTCCGACAGGATTAGGATGTATGCCTGCAACGAAATCGCTCTCATCCACGACAGATGTCACTTGAAACTCAATGACGTATGGATTCGTCACAGAGCCTTCGGTGGCATTGGCGTGGAAGATGACCTGATTGTCGGCAAAACCTTCCATCTCAACATCGTTTTCAATATCATAGAGTCTGAAGTTGAAGACATCATTTTCTTGACCGTGGAGTGTAAGGAAGAAGATGTATCTGTCGAACGGCTCTATATACAAGGCTCTTGCGCTGCCACGGCATTCATCGCCGCAGAATGCTCCGACCTCGAAGTTGCCGTTTCTCACTTCCTCGCCGTTGATGCTGATGACGCTTGTGGCTGTCATGTTATCGGGAAACTGATGGATGTCGGGATTCCAATGGAACTCGGTGGTGTCACTGGTACCTGCTTCTCCTTTGGCTGTGTTGTAGGTGAGAGTCATAGCATTGGAGCCAGTATTCCGGTACATGTAGCCTTCACCCGGCTGCATGGTGCTGAGTGTCCCGGCCCATCCGTAACCAGACACATACTCTGCATATTGGGACTGTGACTTGATGTGGTCGCCGTCATTTGCGTTTAATCCGGAAAGGGCTGTGTTGATGGCGGCACTTTGTGCCGACGGGTATCCAACCCATGTCCAGCCTGTAGAAAGCTGTATCGGGTGGCTTGACGGCGTGGCTTTGGCACCTGAGATGTTGAGAGTGCCTGCCGAACTCATCTGAAGCATATACATCTGTTCGTTCTCGACCGCGCTTAAAAGTCCGTACCAATTGCCTTCGATGTACTCAATGTAATTATACTGTGACTTCATGTATGTCCCGTTGCTGCCGACGGCTGTCAGCACTTTGCCGAGTCCTTCGCCGCCTGATGTCTCGACGGCTGTCGAGATCCAGTTCCAGCCGCTACTCACCGCCTTCGACTGGATGCTGAAGGTCATATTCGGGTCATCACCTGTAGCCATGTTGGTCCCGTTCGGGCTGCTCATCACTATGTTGGATGCCGAAATCGGAAACTCTGTCGCGATGACGTTGGCATTGCGGTGCATGGTGGCATAGACTACCGTGCCTTCGTGGTCAGCTATTAGACTATTGCTCATCGAGAAGATGATGATGCGGAAGGTGTTTTTATTCTTCCTCGTGGCACTGATGGTGTGACTGGCACAACGTCCGCCGAGATGGAAGTCCGACGGGTTAAGCGTGTATGACTCGCTCGGATATGTGAAGTCGGTCTGTATGGCGGTGATGTCGCTGTAATTGTCCATGTCGATGTTGACATCGACATCAAGGTCTGCATTGACAGCGCCTGTTGACAGCACCAATGCGTTTGGCTCGTACGGGCTTGCCGTGACATTGACGTTGAACATACGCCTCTCTGGGTCGTTGGTATAAAGCTGCATGATGGCCTCGACATCGCCGGCTATCTCACCTTTGTAACTCACATGAAGATTTGTGCTCGCATACTGCTCTATGACAACAGGTAAGTCGTTTGATACCGAAAAACAAGGGTTCGTGAAGTTTATGCTTTCGATTCTCAACTGCGCATTACCTTGATTATAAATATTGAAGTCTTTAGTAAGTGTCTCGGTAAGCGGTGTCTCGCCCATGTTGAAACTGCTGCTGCACGACATTCTCGGACTTCTCACGTTCACATATCCGCTGTAAGTGTCGGATGTTACATTGGTGCCTGTGTTGTCTGAAAGGATGACGTTATGCGGATAAAGATAATAGTTGCCATACTGACCGTCAATCTGCACATCGAAAGAAAGGATTTTGCCGTCCTCTCCGCTGAATGGGGTGTTCGACGGCGAATATGCCATGACGACGAGCGTGTCGTTCCTCATGCTGCCGATGGCGACATGGTCACTTTGCCGTGATGTGAGTTCAACGCTGTTGGCAACAAACTTCAACGCCGACGGCATTTTGAATTTGAACTGGAGACCAACGATGGCGTCCATATTGTTGACATTCAAGTCGATGCTTACCGTCTCATCGCAGTAGCCCGAGGTGTTGGCCACATGCAACTCGTTGACCGAATAAGGCTCGGCCGTCACAGTGGCTGTCTGGCTGCCGTTTATGGCATTTGAAACCACCGTGATCGTGTAATTCACTGAACCTGAGACCATCGGGGCGAACTTGATATCGAATGGCATCGTGCCGCCGCTTTGAATGACCGTCTCCGTGAACGACGGGCACGACAGCGTGGCGTCAGAGAACTGCAGTCCGGTGACTGTCAGCGGTTCGTTGCCGCTGTTTCGCACGTATAAAGTGCTGTTATATGTGCTTCTTATCGGAATCCTTCCGTAGTCAATCACGGGGTTGGTGACCTGTGCTTTCGGAGAGAGTATCGTCACGTTGCCGGCGGTTGTCGAGAGTGCGAGGCTGTTACCTGCCGCGTCGGCGATTTTTGCCTTCGCGAGACTGACGGCGTTGTCGCCAGGCTCGTTGAGGAGTTTCAGCCTGAATGTCATGACATCGCCGCTGTTGCCCGAAAACTCTGCATTCGCGAAAGAATAGGCGTAGATCTTCAGTATCTTGTTGAGAACCGTCGCCGAGAGCTGATGACCGTTGCTTCTGCCGGTGAGCGCCGCCGAATTGGCGACATACTGGAGGTTGTCGCCGAGCGGTATCTCCGTCTGGAACGCCACGAAACTGTCGGTGTTCTCAATGGATATGCTTAATGTGACCTCATCCTGCGGATGCCCCGATGACGACGAGACCGCCATCGTGTTCTGGGCAAAGGCCGTCTGACCTATGCCCAGAACCATCAGCAGGAGGAGATGTTTTATTATTCTACTCATCATCTCTTATCTCATGTAAACAACCTTGTTTCTCTGAACCTCAGCGCCGTTCACCACCATGTTGATGATATAGACGCCGTTGGTGATGCCGGCGGCGGGCTGCCAGTCGAAGGTGTATTCGCCACGGCTTTGTGTGCCGAAGTCGAATGTCGCAACCTGCTGGCCAGTGATGCTGTTGATGGTGAATGTGACATTGCCTTCCGACTCACCTATAATATAAGGTATGGTGACACTGCCGTTGAACGGGTTCGGGTAAGGCCGGTTAATGATGTAGATGTTGTTTTCGGCGACACCTGTGTTGGCCTGCTCCACTGCAAGCACACCGCCGCCTTCGAGGTCTGAGAGAACCATGTCATCGACATTCGCACTGCCGATTCTGAGCAAGGCGTGTCTTCCGGCTTCGAGTTTCTTCCCTGCCATGCTGAAAGCGAGGAACATGTAACGGCCGTCGTCCATGCGCTGCCCGACTTGTTCAAAGTCATTGAGTGCACTGAGGGGTTCTATCTCAGCATCGTCTTCAATGTTGAAGAACACCTGAACGCCGGCGAGTTCCACAGGAGTATCGACATAGAGTATTCCGTCGGTGATTGAATAAACCGCCGTCGCAGTGAGTTCCGTATCTGCCTGATACTTACCGGTGTTGATGATATTGATGACACTCACGATGTCGAGCACGTCAACCTCGCCGTCGTTGTTCACGTCGGCTGCTCCGAAGATGAACGGCTGCGGGTTCTCGCCCGTGATGTAGTTGACGATGGTGACGATGTCGCTGACATCGACGGCGAGTGAGCCGTTAGCGTCGCCGGGGGAAGCCGTGAGCGGGATGGTGCTGACGTTTCTCGAAGGGTCGCTTTCCGAGAGGTCGGTGCGCATGTCGCGGTAGAAGTAATAATAACGTTCGCCCGGAGTGACGTTGTAGTCGGTGAACGTCAATTCTGTTATGAGCGTCTCGTTGAGCAGCAGAGTGTCGCTGTTGCCTCTGTCGTTCACCTGATAGCGGTACATGTTGTAGCCGAGGTGGTCGTTGAAGTATATCGAGTCGTTCTCCCATGCCAAGTCAACCTTGCCGATGCCTGGTGTGGCCTCGAAGCCGGCGCTCATCGAGCCGGCTGTCGCGACCTGCACGTTGAAACGCATGTTTTCAAGAGGAATCTCGAAGAACTCGTCATCTTTCGCATTTGCGACATAAATCCTGTTGAGGCCGTCGGTTGCCATCGAGGCGTCGAGGTTGAGATATGCGGTGTAGATGTCGCCCGCGTCGTTCCAGCTGCCGTCTGCCGAGATCGAATGCTGGGTGTAAGGCGGACGGACACCCATAGCTATCATTGGAGCGGTGGTCTTGTCCATGGCACGGTTGAAATACACCTCAAACTTATGGCGGCCTATGCCGAGCGGCGGCATCTGCTCGAAATCGTCCTGGGCGTCGTAGCCTTCGTCTGAGTTCTCCGGAGTGACCACGACTTTCCAGACGATGCCGTGAGCGCCTGCCACTGGCCGACGTCCGATGTTCGTTATGTCAATATCGCCAAAAGTACCTGATTGCGGATAGTTGAAGTCGTAGATATGTTGTCTGATGATGTCGTCGCGGCCGCTGCCGAGATACAAGCTTTCATCTACACCAACAGTGAACGGAGTCGATGATTCAGTGTATAAATCAAATTGTTCATCACCATAACCACAATTATATATATTAGAAAAAATATTACTCTTGAAATCACCATAACATAAATCATTTATTACTAAATTGCGTCTATACTCATTTCTATTCCCTATAATATTATTGTTTTGATACCAACTGTTTGTACCACTATAATACTCTTCTGGACTAATGGGAGAACAGATAGTACCATAGTTCCAGTAAGTCATTGAATTGTAGTATTCATATAAAAGAGCTCTACTACTATTGTTGATTATGTTTGATTGTGATATAGAACATTTTTCAAATGGAAAATTCATATAACAACCTTTAATTATCAAATTGTTAAGCCTAGTATTTTTTTCCCAATACCATCCTGCTTGACATTCTCCAATAATATAAGGACCACTATAATAAGTCTGACCAGTATGATGTCCTATGATACCATCATCAAGATAATCACTTATTAAATTACTTATTATGCAATACGACAATGTATCATCTCCGTTTAGACTTAAACCTCCCCAACCGTTGCCTAAATCGGTCTTGGTGAAAGTAATCATATTTCCAGGTTCTCCGATGGCTGAAAGATGTCCGGCGCATGAAAACTTCACTCCGTCTTTGAATTTAAGAACAGTTCCGGGCTCAATTTTCAGCGTCACGCCATCCGGCACCGCAAGGTTATCGGTAACAATATAATGTACGTTAGCATGGAGTGTCGTGTTTTCTCTTATCATACCTTTCAGTTCAACTCCGTTTTCCACTTGTATTGTGAACGGATAGGAGAGCGTGCCCTGCGCGTTAGGGCATGTAGCTTTCAAAACGAGATTTATATATCTCCCGTCAACCACGTTTTCATTCACTTTGAAACGGAACGGGTTTGCCGCCTTGCTCTTCGCGTATGCAGAAAGGCTGTGTCCGAAATCGACGTGGCTGTCGTCGAGGAACTCCAATGTTGTCGGGTCTTCATATTCTTCAAACTCAATCCAAAATTCAATGTCGTCTGCCGCGCCCCAAGTGGTTCTTATTGTAGGATAGAGTGCCACTGTCTCGCCGGCATCCGGGCGGTAGTCGCCGTCGCCGCCGAGGGTGTCGTTCATCTCAAATGCCACCATCTGCAACTGCGCCGGTGCAGGACCCGCGTCATAACAAGCCCCGAAATTAACGTTGCCCGTAATTGGGGAAGCGGTGTTTATCAGGTCGCCCCAAAGCATTTCCTGTGAAGGATAGTCCTTCGCGTGAAGCAATGCCGAGATGCCGCCTGCGACCAACGGCGTGGCCATTGAGGTTCCGTTGAGGTACTTGTATTTGCCGTTAGGTATGGTGCTTATCATCTCAGTGCCAGGTGCCATGATCTCATAATTGTAAAGTTGCTCTTCGCCATAGCCGGAGAATGAACCGCCGTCGCAGTCATAGTTGCTATAGCAAGCCATATAGCCGCATTCTCCCGGTGCGGCCTGTGTCGATTGGACGCCGAGTACGAAGGTGAAAGCGCCGGGGTACATCGGGGAGATGGGGTCCGTGGGTGAACGTCTGCACGTTGGGCCGAGAGACGCTCCGTCGTTACCTGCCGCGGCAACAAGCACGCAGTTCTGGTAAGCCTGTCCGAGAGCCTGTTCAAGTGCGATGGAATATGCGTATGTGCCGAGGCTCATGCTGATAACGTCAGCTCCGTTATTCTTTGCGTAGTTGATGCCTTGGATGATGGTTGAGACGGCACCGCTGCCGTTGCTCTGCAACACCGTCACCGGCATGATATACGCCTTAGGGTTGGCACCGACAATACCTTTGTAGTTGTCGCCCACAGCCGCCGCAATACCGGCGCAGTGCGTGCCGTGGATGTTGAAGTCGTGGATGTCGCCGGTCTGGTTCACGAAATCCCAGCCGTGGAGGTCATCGACGAAACCGTTGTTGTCGTTGTCGTTATTGTCGTTGCTCTCGCCCGGGTTGGTCCAGATGTTCGCTTCAAGGTCGGTGTGTGTGATGTCAACGCCGGTATCGAGGATGGCGATAACAGCACGCTCGGGGCTGTTGTTATGGTCGTCAGACCAGAGGTCGTTGAGGCCGGTGGCATGGATGCCCCACTGAACGCCATAATAAGGGTTCAGGCCGTATGCTATCGTGTTGTGATAGCCGCCGAGTTTGTCGCCGCCGTCCATTGGCAGAGCCTCACCGCTGTATGTCTCCGCGTCTGACGCCGTGGGTTGTTCTTCCATTCCGAGGGCGTATGCGATGTAATTCGGTTCCGCGAACTCCACTTCCGGGAGCTCTTTGAGCCGTTCGATGAGCTCGTATGTTGAGACGAAATCCTCCGGGTTGTCGCTGTTTTCCGTTGAAGGAGTCGCGATTTTCACGAGGCAGAGGCGGCTGAGGTCGCGTTCAACTACGTCGGGGCCGTTATAGCACGGAGTGGTTTTGAGGGTCCGGTTCGGGTTCTCGTTAGGGAGAAGACGCTCAACTTTCAGGACATTAAGAGCTTTTGAGGCGTTAAGGTCATTGAAGAGAACGTCAACGGCGCGGATGCCGGTCTGCTGGAATTTCCCGTCGCGGTCGTTGAGGATGTCTAACGGAGTGCCGTCGGCGAACTTCACGATGACTTCGCCTTCGACGGCGTTGTAGCGGCTCCATTTGTCGAGCTGCACCACGTCGTAGTCGTTGTTTGTGCTACTTTGCGCGATGGCGCTGATGTTTGTGCTGAGGATGCCTGCGATGGCAAGCACGGCGATTAGTAACAAATGCCTTTTCATAATAACTGTATTGAGTTGATAATTTGTTAATCTTTAAGTTATGACAAGGCATGAAAAAAGCGTGGAACTCGATGTTTTTCATCTGATACATTGAGGTTCTGGACTACCTAATTCCTTCAAACTACGAACAAAGCCCACGCAAAACGCGCGGGCACTACTTCGCTTTGTTCTTGAAGGAATTATTGAAATTGTCCAGATTTCAATGTGTCAAGTTACAGCTAATAATGCCTTTTTATTATGTTTTACTAATATTTACAGTATCTGTTTCTTGCTTATTTTTTTAAAAGTTTTTTAATTATTCACGTTTAATTTTCCAAGCCGCAAAGGTAATAATAATTTTGAATATTCGGGATTTTTTTCGGAATAAATGCGAAGACGTTTTTCAACCATTCTGTTGTTCCTCCCATTCACTCCATATTTCCTCGGCAAGATATTTATCACTCCTGCAATGCAAATCGGCAACACCATCTTCAATCAGCTGCATCGTGGCGGAATTGTAAAAAATATTCGCCGCCTCTTCCGTTGAAACACCATGCAATTTACTTATCGCATTAATGATTCTTGCATACTTCGACTCTAAAATTGCATGAAACGCTTCATCGTGATTCATATTTTTCACATTTAATAAAAGTAAGACATTTATCAAGCAGTTTTTGATTTCTTATACAAATCTGGTTATTGGGATTTTCAAAAACAAGACGTTTGAGTGCTTCGTCTTTTGTCATATCACCAGAAAAATATAAGTCAACCGTGCGGAAGACCTTATCGTTTGCTATACCACCAATTACTATGTCATAATCATTGTAAGTTTTGCCACTTCTACAGTCGGCCACAAAATCAAGCCAAACCTCGTCGTAACTTTTGAATTCCAACACCTTCCATTCCGACGGATTATAATTGAATTCATAATAGTTAAGCCAAGCATCGTTGCTTCGTCTTTTAAAACGCTCAGCGTACTTAACAGCCTGATCCAGAATAGTTGTCACATAAAATCCCCGCCCGAAATCAAGATAATCCCTTGAATGCGCCATGTCTGGCTTTTCAACAATAAACTTTGAAGAATGAAACACAAGCATCAGTCGAGGACTCCTTTCTCTTTCATATATTCGGTTATGTCTTGCATCAAATATTCTTTGCTAAAAGTATGAAGCACATCGTAACTTGCCACGATGTAATCATCAAGTATTCCAGATGCCTTCAATCGTTGATACACATCACGTTGCATCAATCCCAATCGTCTCGACAAGTTTCCTATGCAAAATGTCACAAAGTCAATGTTATTTGCATTCATAATATTTTTTGTCGCAAAGATAATAACAATTTTTTATTTTTCGGAATAAATGCGAGGCTATTCTCAACCTTTCAAACTTTCAATCTACGCCTCGCCTGCTGTTCCGTTACCCATTGAGAACGGCGCTATAGTGTCGTTTATGTCGGTGATTGGCCCGAAATTCTGTTCATATTTTTTCAGATTATCCGCAAGGGCCTTGAAGAGGCGTTTTGCGTTTTGAGGTGTCATGATAACTCTTGAGCGCACCTTGGCTTTCTGGACTGCCGGAGCAATCTGAGCGAAATCGACCACAAACTCTGTCGGAGAATGGCTGATGATTGCGAGGTTTGAATAAACGCCATCGGCTACCGATTCCGGGAGGTCGATATTCAATTGATTTTTCTTGTTGTTTTCCATTTTTACGTCTTTTAAATTTCGGCAAAGATATACATTTTTTTTGATACAAGAAAAGGTTGGCTAAAAATAACCAACCTTTTCAATCATATCAGTTCGACTTAATAATTAAGCCTCAACCAATTCAGTATTCGCAACTTGTTCAAAATCTTCCTTTGAGCCGACGATAATGTCATTGTAATCTGCGAGACCTGTTCCAGCAGGGATCTTATGTCCGACGATGACATTCTCCTTCATGCCTTCGAGATAATCGGTCTTTGCTGAGATGGCAGCCTGTGTGAGAACCTTCGTCGTCTCCTGGAATGATGCCGCTGAGATGAAACTCTCGGTCTGCAACGCCGCACGTGTGATACCTTGAAGCACCTGATGAGCCGTTGCTGGTTCAGCATCACGGCATTCAGCGAGCTTCAGATCCTTACGTTTCAACTGTGAATTTTCATCACGCAATTTTCTTGCCGAGATGATCTGTCCGCTCATAAGTGTCTCAGAGTCACCAGGATTTGTAACGACAACCTTTCCGAAGATGTCATCGTTGATCTCCTGGAAGAGAATCTTATTAACGAGGTCACCTTGCAGGAATCTTGTATCACCCGGATCGTCGATTTCGACCTTACGCATCATCTGGCGCACAATGACTTCAAAGTGTTTGCCATTGATTGTAACGCCTTGTGAACGATAGACTTCCTGAATGTTATTCACGATAAACTCCTGAACTGCCATCGGGCCTTCGATTGCAAGAATGTTAGCAGGTGTGATGGCGCCTTCTGACAATGCCTGACCGGCTTTCACGTAGTCGTTCTCGTCGGCAAGGATTTCCTTCGTTGTCGGAATGAGATATTTCTTCTGCTGACCGGTCTTTGAAGTGACGATAACGACTTTGTTGCCGCGGACAAGTTTCTTCTCGAATGACACCGTACCGTCAATTTCAGAAACGATGGCAGGTTCGGAAGAGTTACGAGCCTCAAACAACTCTGTGACACGTGGAAGACCACCGGTAATATCGCCGAGACCTCCTGTAGCACGCGGCTTCTTTGTAAGTGAGTCACCAGCCTTGATCTTTTCGCCATTTTCAACCATGACGTGTGCTCCGACCGGCAAGTCATACGACTTGGCCACTTCGCCGTCGCTGTCGATGATTGAGATTGACGGATGCTGTGCGAACTTACGGCCTTCGATGATGACGCGCTCGCTGTAACCTGTCTGCTCATCAGATTCATTACGGTAAGTGACGCCTTCCACGATATTGTCATAGCGGACTTCACCATCATATTCAGAGATGATCAGTGAGTTATACTTATCCCATTCGCATATGACATCGCCTGTCTTGACATCGCTGCCGTTCTGCACGAACAACTTAGAGCCATAAGGCACGTTTTCAGTGACAAGAGCTACACCTGTGTTATGGTCGATAATCTTCATCTCGGCCGCACGGCTGACGACAATCTGATACTTGTTGTCATCCTTTTCATAATCAACGACACGGAGTTCATCAATCATGAGTTTGCCGTCGTAATCAGCCTTGATGATTGAGTCGTCTGACGTGCTTGAAGCCGTACCGCCTTGGTGGAATGTACGAAGCGTAAGCTGTGTACCAGGCTCACCGATTGACTGTGCCGCGATGACACCGACAGCCTCGCCGCGCTGCACCAGTTTGCCTGATGCAAGGTTACGGCCGTAGCAGTTGGCGCAAACACCATGTCTCGACTCGCATGTCAACACCGAACGGATTTCTATGGTCTTGTCTTTCAAAGGTGAGTCGCATATTCTCTTTGCGATGTCTTCAGTGATTTCATCACCGCCGTTGCAGAGCAGTTCGCCTGTCTGCGGGTGGAAAATGTCATGCAAAGCCACACGGCCGAGAATACGGTCATACAATGACTCGACGACTTCCTTACCTCTCTTGAGAGCACCGATTGAAAGGCCTCTCAAAGTGCCGCAGTCTTTTTCAGTGATGATGACATCGTGTGCGACGTCAACAAGACGACGTGTGAGGTAACCAGCGTCAGCGGTCTTCAAAGCGGTATCAGCCAGACCCTTACGGGCGCCGTGAGTTGAGATGAAGTACTCAAGCACTGACAGACCTTCCTTGAAGTTCGAAAGAATCGGGTTCTCGATAATCTCAGCGCCACCTGCCGCCGTTGACTTCTGCGGTTTGGCCATAAGACCTCTCATGCCGCAGAGCTGACGGATCTGTTCCTTTGAACCACGGGCTCCGGAATCAAGCATCATATAGACAGGGTTGAATCCCTGGTCGTCCTGTGGCAACAGTTTCATAACCTCGTCGGTCAGCTTGGTGACGACGTGACCCCAAATATCGATGATCTTGTTGTAACGTTCGTTCTGTGTGATGAAACCCATGTTATATTCCTCACGGATGCCGTTGACCTCTTCGTTAGCCTGTCTGATGAGTTCTTCCTTGACGGAAGGAATCAGCACGTTGCCGAGGTTGAACGACAGACCGCCTTTGTAAGCCATGTAATAACCCATGTTCTTGATGTCATCAAGGAACTTGGTTGTCGTGGCGGTGCCGAGGAGTTTCACCATGTCACCGATGATGTCACGCAAGGCTTTCTTGTTCAGCAGTCGGTTGATGTAACCGAACTGGCGAGGGACGACCTGATTGAACTTGACGCGTCCGACCGTTGTCTCGACCATTTCTTCGACGAGACTGCCGTCTTCCTTGCGCACCCAAACCTTACAGTTGATGATGGCGTGCATATCGACCTTCTTCTCGTTGTAGGCGATGATGACCTCTTCAGGTGAATAGAACTTCTTGCCTTCACCTTTGACGATATGGTCAGGTGTGCTCTTACGAGGCTTTGTGATATAATAAAGACCCAGAACCATGTCTTGTGAAGGCACTGTGATAGGTGCTCCGTTGGCAGGGTTGAGGATGTTATGTGATGCGAGCATCAGGATCTGTGCCTCAAGGACTGCGGCGTTGCCGAGTGGCAAATGCACAGCCATCTGGTCACCGTCGAAGTCAGCGTTGAAAGCCGTACATACGAGAGGGTGCAGACGGATTGCCTTACCTTCAACGAGTTTCGGCTGGAACGCCTGAATGCCGAGACGGTGTAGTGTTGGAGCACGGTTAAGCAGGATCGGATGACCTTTAAGGATGTTTTCGAGGATGTCCCAAACGACAGGGTCCTTACGGTCAACGATTTTCTTGGCTGACTTGACGGTCTTCACGATGCCGCGTTCAATCATCTTGCGGATGACGAATGGTTTGTAAAGTTCGGCAGCCATGTCTTTCGGGAGACCGCATTCATTCATGTTCAAATCCGGGCCGACGACGATAACGGAACGGCCAGAATAGTCAACACGTTTACCGAGGAGGTTCTGACGGAAACGGCCCTGTTTACCTTTCAAGCTGTCGCTCAATGACTTGAGCGGACGGTTTGAGTCGGTCTTCACTGCGCTTGACTTGCGTGAGTTGTCGAGCAGCGAGTCAACGGCTTCCTGAAGCATACGTTTCTCGTTACGCATGATGACATCGGGGGCGTTGATTTCGATAAGACGTTTCAGACGGTTATTTCTTATAATGACACGACGATAGAGGTCGTTCAGGTCTGACGTGGCGAAACGTCCGCCATCGAGCGGGACGAGAGGTCTCAGCTCCGGTGGGATGACGGGTATGACTTTCATTATCATCCACTCAGGACGGTTCTCTATGTGTTTCTGCGCCTCACGGAAAGCCTCAAACACCTGAAGACGCTTCAGGGCTTCAGCCTTACGCTGCTGTGAGCCGTCGTGACTTGCCTTGTCGCGGAGTTCGTATGACTCCTTGTCGAGATCAAGTTGCGTGAGCAAATCATAGATCGCCTCAGCACCCATCTTGGCGACGAACTTATTAGGGTCATCATCAGCAAGATGCTGATTTTCGACAGGAAGAGTATTGAGAATTTCAAGATACTCCTCTTCTGAAAGCAAATCAAGTTTGGTTGCGCCGTTTGCCGGTGCTTTTTCGGCATAGATACCAGGATTCAACACGATATAGCGTTCATAATAAATGATGCTGTCGAGTTTCTTGGTCTGGATGCCGAGCAACGCACCTATCTTGTTAGGAAGTGAGCGGAAATACCAGATATGGGCGACCGGCACTACCAGTTTGATATGGCCGGTACGTTCACGTCTGACCTTCTTTTCAGTGACTTCCACACCGCAACGGTCGCAAATGATGTTCTTGTAGCGGATGCGTTTGTATTTGCCGCAGTGGCATTCCCAGTCTTTTACAGGTCCAAAGATCCTTTCGCAGAACAAGCCATCGCGTTCCGGCTTGTATGTGCGGTAGTTGATTGTCTCAGGTTTCAGCACCTCGCCGTATGAGCGGTCCAAGATTGACTGTGGAGATGCCAGACTGATGGTAATCTTCGAGAACTTACTGTTCAATGTATTATTTTTACTTATTGCCATAATTCTTATTCTTCAAACGTAATTTCAAGACCCAATCCGCGTAATTCGTGAACCAACACGTTGAATGACTCAGGAATACCTGGTGTTGGCATGTTCTCACCCTTGACGATTGACTCGTATGCCTTTGCGCGGCCGATGACATCGTCTGACTTGACTGTCAGGATCTCCTGAAGCACGTTGCTTGCGCCGAATGCTTCGAGAGCCCAGACCTCCATTTCTCCGAAACGCTGGCCGCCGAACTGCGCTTTACCGCCGAGAGGCTGCTGCGTGATCATCGAGTATGGTCCTATTGAACGGGCGTGCATCTTGTCGTCAACCATGTGGTGCAGTTTCAGCATGTAGATGTATCCGACTGTAGCCTTCTGGTCGAATGGTTCGCCCGTCTCGCCGTCATAAAGCTGCACCCTGCCGTTTTCAGGAAGACCTGCCTGCTTCATGTACGCATTGATCTCGTCCAATGTCGCTCCATCGAAAATGGGTGTCGCAAACTTAAGCCCGAGCTCATGACCCGCCCATCCGAGAACTGTCTCGTATATCTGACCGAGGTTCATACGTGAAGGCACGCCCAACGGGTTCAACACGATATCGACCGGTGTGCCATCAGCCAGGAACGGCATATCTTCCTCGCGCACGATTCTTGAGACGATACCCTTGTTTCCGTGACGACCTGCCATTTTGTCGCCGATGTTGAGCTTACGTTTCTGGGCGACATAGACCTTTGCCATCTGGACAATGCCATTCTGGAGTTCTTCGCCGACGCTGGCCACGTTCTTCTTACGTCCATATATTCCTCTGATTTCCTTGCATTTGGAGTTGTAGTTGTTGACAAGCTTCGCGATGCAGTCATTTATCTCAGGGTCTGTGGTCCATTTATGTGGGTTCACTATCGTATAGTCGATGTTCGACAGGGCTTTCTGTGAGAACTTGACCTTCTTAGGGATGAGGTTCTCCTTGAAGTTTGTATATACGCCTGTTGATGTGCGTCCGTTAAGCATCGACATGAGTTTTTCCATCATCCTTGCCTTCAGCGCATCGAGTTCTTTGTCGCGTTCGGCATCGATCTCCGCGATGATGCTCTTGTCTTTTGTCCTTGCCTTGCGGTCTTTGACAACGCGTGAGAAGAGGCGTTTGCCGATGACCACACCCTTCATTGAAGGGCCAGCCTTGAGTGACGCGTTCTTCACATCACCCGCCTTGTCGCCGAAGATGGCGCGGAGAAGTTTCTCCTCTGGCGTCGGGTCAGTCTCTCCCTTAGGAGTGATCTTACCTATTAATATATCGCCTTCCTTGACGTCTGCACCGACGCGGATGAGACCGTTTTCATCGAGGTCTTTGGTTGCATCTGCGCTCACGTTCGGGATGTCGTTTGTCAATTCCTCACGTCCGAGTTTCGTATCACGCACCTCAAGTGTGAATTCGTCGATATGGATTGATGTGAAGAGGTCTTCCTTGACAATCCTTTCGGAAATCACGATAGCGTCCTCATAGTTGTAGCCTTTCCAAGGCATGAATGCCACTTTCAGGTTGCGGCCCAATGCGAGGTCTCCGCCCTGTGTCGCGTAGCCTTCAGTAAGTATCTGACCTTTAGTGACTTTCTGGCCTTTCCTTACAATCGGCTTCTGGTTGATACTTGTGCTCTGGTTAGTCCTTATATATTTAATAAGGTTATATGTCTTGATATCGTCATCGAAGCTGACGAGTCTTTCCTTGTCAGTTCTGTCATATTTTATCGTAATCTTTGTTGAATCGACGAAGATCACCTCGCCGTCGCCTTCCGCCTCGACAAGTGTACGTGAGTCTTTCGCGACATAGTGCTCGATGCCTGTTCCAACGATTGGAGCTTCCGGGCACATCAACGGCACGGCCTGACGCATCATGTTTGATCCCATCAAGGCGCGGTTTGCGTCGTCGTGTTCGAGGAACGGGATGAGTGACGCCGCGACCGACGACATCTGGTTTGGAGCGACATCGATGAGGTCGAGTTCGTTAGGCGTAACGATAGGATAGTCGGCAATCTGACGGGCTTTGACATATTCTTCGGTGATGTTGCCTTTTTCATCCATCTCGGTGCAAGCCTGTGCGATGATCTTATTGTCTTCCTCTTCCGCCGTAAGATAAACAGGAGGGTTGTCGAAATCAACTTTGCCATCAACGATCGGACGGTAAGGAGTTTCGATGAAACCGAGGTTGTTTATTTTAGCGAACACGCAGAGTGATGAAATAAGGCCGATGTTAGGGCCTTCAGGTGTCTCGATGGTGCAGAGACGTCCGTAGTGTGTATAGTGAACGTCACGGACTTCGAATCCGGCGCGGTCACGTGAGATGCCGCCAGGTCCGAGAGCGGAGATACGGCGTTTGTGTGTCACTTCCGACAACGGGTTCGTCTGATCCATGAACTGTGACAGCTGGTTTGTCCCGAAGAATGAGTTGATGACAGACGACAAAGTCTTTGCGTTGATGAGGTCTGTTGGAGTAAAGTTCTCATTGTCACGGACGTTCATGCGTTCACGGATGGTTCTCGCCATACGTGCGAGGCCTACTCCGAACTGTGCGTAAAGCTGTTCGCCGACGGTTCTGATACGGCGGTTGCTCAAGTGGTCGATATCATCAACTTCAGCCTTGCTGTTTGATAGTTCGATAAGGTATTTGATGATAGCGATTATGTCTTCTTTTGTCAGGACCTTCACGTCGGCAGGGATGTTGAGGCCGAGCTTGCGGTTGATGCGGTAGCGTCCGACTTCGCCGAGGTCATAACGTTTGTCGGAGAAGAACAGTTTCTCTATTATTCCGCGTGCGGTCTCCTCATCGGGAGCTTCAGCGTTACGAAGCTGGCGGTAGATATATTCAACGGCTTCTTTCTCCGAGTTTGTTGTATCTTTCTGTAAAGTATTGAAAATTATACTGTATTCGCTTGTATTGATCTCATCGCGGTCGAGCAGGATTGTCTTCACGCCGGTCTTGATGATGTCATCAATATGATCTTTTGTGAGCACCACGCCACGGTCAACGACTGTTCTGTTACGTTCGTACGTGACGTATTCGCCCGTCTCCTCGTTTGAGAACACTTCGACTGTTGACTCTAACACTTTTGCAGCCAACTTGCGTCCGATAACGCGCTGCAGGCCTGCTTTCGTCACCTTCACTTCTTCCGCAAGGTTGAATATGTCGAGGATGTCTTTATCCGTCTCATATCCTATTGCGCGCAGCAATGTCGTGATAGGTAATTTTTTCTTTCTGTCGATATAAGCATACATCACGTTGCTGATATCTGTCGAGAATTCCATCCATGAGCCTTTGAACGGGATGATACGTGCCGAGTAGAGGGTCGTGCCGTTGGAGTGCACGCTTGAGCCGAAGAAAACGCCCGGAGAACGGTGCAGTTGTGACACGACGACGCGCTCCGCACCGTTTATGACGAATGTGCCTTGTGGTGTCATATACGGGACTGCGCCAAGATACACGTCTTGTTCGATCGCCTTGAAATCCTCATGTTCGTCATCGTTGCATGAGAGTTTCAACTTCGCCTTCAGTCTCACGCAGTAGCTTAATCCGCGTTCGATGCATTCTGTGATTGAATACTGTGGGGCTTCGATATAGTAATCGAGGAACTCGAGTACAAAGTTGTTTCTTGCGTCGGTTATCGGGAAGTTCTCCGCGAATACTCTGAACAGGCCTTCATTCTTGCGAAGGTCTGGGTTCGTGTCGAGTTGGAAGAAATCACGGAACGACTTCAGCTGGATGTCCAAGAAATCCGGATAGTCGAAAGGTTTCTTGATTGACGCGAAACTGATTCTGTCTAATTTAATGTCTGCCAAAGTGTTTAGATTTTAATTGTTATCTATAAAGCTAATATATAGAGACGATTGTGAAAAACACAATATAGGCACAAACCTCAACCCCTATCTTATGCAGGGGCTGAGGTATTTATGCCTGTTGTACCAGGAAATTAAACTTATTTAATTTCGACTTCTGCACCAGCGCCTTCGAGTTGTGCCTTGAGTGCATTAGCCTCTTCTTTGCTCACGCCTTCCTTAACAGCTTTAGGAGCACCGTCAACTAATTCCTTAGCTTCTTTAAGTCCGAGGCTTGTCAGATCCTTGACAAGTTTCACGACTGCGAGCTTCTGTGCGCCTGCGCTCTTGAGGATAACGTCAAAAGAAGTCTTTTCTTCTGCTGCTGCGGCTGCTTCGCCACCTGCTACCGGGGCTGCCACTGCAACTGCTGCTGCTGCCGGTTCGATACCGTAATCTTCTTTCAATATTGCTGCGAGTTCATTAACCTCTTTAACTGTAAGGTTCACTAATTGTTCAGCAAAAGCTTTCAAATCTGCCATTTTTCTTCAAATTTATTTGTTATACAATTTTTTTTATTTGTTCTCTTTTTCTTTTTGAATGATAATCATTCCGAATTATTCCGGTCTCTCGGATAATGTCTTCACGATGCCGCTGAGCTTCTGGCCGCCTGACTGAAGAGCGCTGATGACGTTCTTGGCAGGTGACTGGAGCAATGCGATAACATCGGCGATGAGTTCGTTCTTAGACTTGATGCTGCACAATGTGTCGAGCATGTTGTCGCCGGTATAGACACACTCTTCGATGAATGCGCCTTTGAGCACCGGCTTGTCGTTTGTCTTGCGGAACTTCTTTATAAGCTTGGCAGGAGCGTTGCCATTTTCTGACAACATCATTGCTGTCGTGCCTTTGCAGACATCGTAAAGATCACCATAATCCTTACCTGTCTTCTGCATAGCTTTCTTCAGTAATGCGTTCTTCACCACAACAAGCTTGACCTGACTGCCGAAGCATGCTCTTCTAAGCTGGCTTGTCTTCTCGGCGTTCAGCGCCTCGATGTCTGTCAGGTAGAAGTTTGGACATGCGTTCAACTGTTCTACTATACCGTTAATGATAACGTCTTTTTCTTCTTTTCTCATGTCAATACTTATTTAAGGGTTTAGTTGGCTACTGATTTGATGTCCACCTGAACACCTGGACTCATTGTACTTGAGATATAGACACTCTTCACGTAAGTACCTTTAGCTGCTGCCGGTTTCAACTTGACAATCATCTGGAGCAACTCCTTCGCGTTGTCATAAATCTTCTCAGCATCGAAGCTCACTTTAGCAACTGGTGAATCGATGATTCCGTACTTGTCAACCTTGAAATCAATCTTACCAGCCTTCACTTCTTTGACAGCCTTTGCAATGTCCATTGTCACTGTGCCTGTCTTCGGGTTCGGCATCAATCCGCGGGGACCGAGGATCCTACCGAGTGCGCCGACTTTCGGCATCAATGATGGCATTGTGATAATCACGTCGACATCCGTCCAACCGTCTTTGATTTTCTGGACATAGTCCTCAAATCCGACGAAATCAGCACCTGCTTCGAGTGCTTCCTGTTGCTTGTCTGGTGTGCACAGCACCAACACGCGGACAGTCTTACCTGTTCCGTGAGGGAGTGTGACGCTGCCGCGGACCATCTGGTTCGCCTTACGCGGGTCAACACCCAGGCGCACGTTGACATCAACTGATGCATCGAACTTGGTGTAAGTGATTTGCTTAACGATATCAATCGCTTCTGTCAAGGAGTAAACCTTGCTTTTGTCGAACTTAGCTAAAGCTTCTTTTCTCTTTTTAGATACTTTTGCCATTTTTTTAATTCTTTTTTGTTCTACAAACGCTAAGACTTAGTCTTACTTTAAAGGTGATTCGCCTGTAATCTTAACACCCATACTGCGAGCTGTACCAGCCACCATGCTCATTGCTGATTCGATCGTGAAGCAGTTCATGTCCTTCATCTTGTTCTCAGCGATTGCACGGACTGTGTCCCATGTCATGCTGCCGACCTTTGAACGGTTAGGTTCTTTTGAGCCTTTAGCGATTTTGGCGCTTTCGAGTACGGAGACAGCTACTGGAGATGCTTTCACAATGAAGTCAAAGCTCTTGTCCTTATAGACAGTGATGATGACTGGCAACACTTTGCCGGCCTGATCCTGTGTACGAGCATTGAACTGCTTGCAAAACTCCATGATGTTCACACCCTTCGAACCTAATGCAGGTCCGACCGGTGGTGCAGGATTAGCGGCTCCTCCTTTGATTTGCAGTTTAATTAATCCGCTTACTTCTTTCATTTGATTTTACTATAAAAGTTAAATGAAAACATTTACCATCTTTAACTCTCTCTCTTCACCTGGAAGAAACTGAGCTCGAGCGGGGTCTTACGTCCGAAGATTTTCACCATAACTTTGAGCTTTTTCTTCTCATCGTTAACCTCCTCGATAACACCTGCGAAACTGCTGAATGGCCCGTCGTTGACCACCACGGTTTCTCCGACAATGAACTCAACTTCAGAACCCTCACCCGTCTCGGTCATCTCGTCAACCTTTCCTAAGATACGGCTCACTTCAGCTGGACGAATCGGGTCAGGATCCCCTCCGCGTGTCCCGAGGAAACCGAGGACATTCGGAGTATCCTTAATAAGGTGCATGACCTCAGCGTTAAGGTTTGCCTCAATGAGAACATAACCAGGGAGATATATCTTCTCCTTGCTGATCTTCTTTCCGTTTCTCACCGAATACACCTTTTCCGTCGGGATCAATACTTGTGATATCAGATCTTTCAATGCGTCATTATGCGACAACTCGGCATCAAGATATTCCTTAACTTTTTTCTCTTTGCCGCTTATCGCCTTAATCACATACCATTTTTTTTCGTTCTGCTCACTCATCTTACCTGTGATAATTAAAAGTAGTTAAATGATGATTTTTTAAGATCAAACATTTCCATATTAGAGGTAACGATAAAAAGCCTCTAATGCGGTTTCAAAAGTCTTATCCATCAGATATACCACCAAAGCGATAATTAGGGAAGCAATGGATACGACGATAGCACTACTCTGGAGTTCTTTCCAAGTTGGCCAAGATGTTTTCTCCACCAACTCAGTGTAACATTCTTTTACGTAGTTAATGAACTTTTTCATATTGTTTGTCTGTTTTTAACGCACAGGAGGTAGGACTCGAACCCACGACTTGCGGTTTTGGAGACCGCCGTTCTACCAACTGAACTACTCCTGTTCACTCAAAAGAGTCCAGCCCGAAGACCGGACTCTTCATATTCATAATTAGTCTTCAATGAGTTCAATGACCTGACCTGAACCGACTGTTCTGCCGCCTTCACGGATAGCGAAACGGAGACCTTTGTCCATGGCAATCTCAGAAATCAACTGCACTTCGATTGTGACGTGGTCACCCGGCATAACCATTTCCATTCCTTCCGGAAGTGTGATCTCACCTGTGACATCAGTTGTTCTGAAGTAGAACTGAGGACGATATTTGTTTCTGAATGGGGTGTGACGGCCACCTTCATCCTTTGAAAGGACGTAAACTTCACCTTTGAAGTGTGAATGCGGCTTCACTGAACCTGGCTTTGCGATAACCATACCACGACGGATTTCGTCTTTGTCGATACCACGGAGAAGAAGACCTGCGTTATCGCCTGCTTCACCTTCGTCAAGGATCTTACGGAACATCTCAACGCCTGTGACTGTTGATTTGAGCTTTTCAGCACCCATACCGATGATTTCAACCGGGTCACCGACTTTGATGACACCTGTCTCGATACGACCTGTAGCGACTGTACCACGGCCTGTGATTGAGAACACGTCTTCGATAGGCATCAAGAACGGTTTATCAACTGCTCTCTGTGGTTCTGGGATCCATGTGTCGCAAGCTTCCATGAGTTCGTCGATTTTAGCAGCCCACTGTGGCTCATCATTCAATGCGCCGAGAGCTGAACCGCGGATGATAGGTGTGTTGTCACCATCAAATTCATACTTGCTGAGGAGGTCACGGACTTCCATTTCGACGAGTTCGAGAAGCTCTTCATCATCGACGAGGTCGCACTTGTTCAAGAAAACAACCAATCTCGGCACACCGACCTGACGGGCGAGAAGGATGTGTTCACGTGTCTGCGGCATAGGACCGTCTGTTGCAGCGACGACGATGATTGCACCGTCCATCTGAGCAGCACCGGTAACCATGTTCTTAACATAGTCAGCGTGGCCAGGGCAGTCAACGTGTGCGTAGTGACGGTTAGCTGTCTGGTATTCGACGTGTGCTGTGTTAATGGTGATACCTCTTTCTTTTTCTTCAGGAGCTGAGTCGATCGAGTCGAATGACTTAACTTCTGACAAACCCATTTTTGACAGGTGCAGTGTGATAGCTGCTGTCAAGGTTGTCTTACCGTGGTCAACGTGTCCGATTGTACCGATGTTGACGTGTGGTTTAGATCTTTCGAATTTTTCTTTTGCCATACTATTTTTGTTTACTTAAGGTTTATATTCTATTAAACTCTGTTACACAATTCAAGAGCCAGCGACGAGAGTTGAACTCGTGACCCCTTCCTTACCAAGGAAGTGCTCTACCACTGAGCTACGCCGGCTTTTCGTTGAGCGGAAGACGGGGCTCGAACCCGCCACCTAAAGCTTGGAAGGCTTTCGCTCTGCCAAATGAGCTACTTCCGCTTGTCTGTGGGGGAGGGTGGACTCGAACCACCGAACTCATCCGAGGACAGATTTACAGTCT
>CALBNV010000084.1 GCA_937896895.1 uncultured Bacteroidales bacterium
GTAACCTTGTAACCGTTGTAACCTCTTATTTAGAAAATTTTAAGAATATTTTTTAGTTTAGATTTTGCTGTTTTTACTCATTGCAATAATGAGCAGACTACAGTCATAGGCTGTGCAGCTACTTAGCTGCGGGGAGAAATATATGTACGGTAATTTCGGTGGTCCAAATGCGAATTGGTCACTGCTCGACCAAAGTATGGCAGGCTTCTTTGCAGAATCAAGGTCTGCAGTTATTGACAATCGAGTAAGACAAGAGCTTGTAAGTAAATCACGTGTATTGCTTCAGCGAGTTCCGCTTGCTCATGCAATTATTGATGTTCTCAATCGCGGCGTTATTGGCGCAGGATTGCATCTCAAAGGTGAATATAATATCCTCGACGTAGTATCATCATTACATCTATTGGATGCCTCTAAACAGCTTGATTTCTACCAGATGCAACAGCAAATATGGCAAACGACATTAACCTGCGGCGAGTGCTTTTTAATTCGCAACAAATCAGATGAAGATGAGTATTCCTCATGGATGGTCTCTGAGCCAGATCATGTGTTTAACCCACCAACATTGTCCATTAATTCTGATGGCAATTATTATTACAAATCACATTTGGTCGTGGATGGCATTGAGTATAAAGACGGTAGACCATGGGCAATTCATTATTGCGTGAATCCTTACATTGGCAACCTCACGACCAAGAACAACTGGAAGAGGATATTTTTCGATGACAAATCTGGAGTTCCCAATGTCATTCACGTGAAACTTACCGACCGTCCCGAATATCCTCGCGGATTGCCAATCCTCGCTCCACTGATTGAAACGCTCTATTCATTATATGCTTACCAGTCCGCACAGGTACAGATGGGTATCGTGCAATCCGCACAGTGCTTCGTGATCAAGACCGAAGGTCTCAACAAATCGCTAAACCCATTCCAAGGATTGACAAGCCAAGATTTGAATGCACCTCTGGTATGCAACAGCGCATCCGATGATCAGCATTCACATGAACCGTCGAAGGATTTCCAAATCGTGCCTCCGAATAATACTGATGTACTGGGTTTGACGACTACAGCCAACTACATTCGTCCCGGCATGAGCTATCACTTAGGCGTAAACGAATCCATTGAGCATTTGTCCACTGATGCACCTGGGAATACCCTTAGGGAGTTCTACGACCTCGTTACGGAACAGGCTGGGAGTTGTTTGGGTATTCCACCGGCAATCCTCAGAAATGTCTTCGACGTGTCATTCAGCAGCTCCAAATGCAGTGTCGCACAATGGCAGTACACAATCAGCAAATACTCGAAGCTGTTCATTGAGCAATGCCTAAAACCGATGATCAGGGTTTTCCTGCTCGAAACTGGCAAAGACGGCAAAGAAGCTGTCATGGAATCTGTCCATAGTGTTTGGCAGAAACATGATCCAACGATGTTACTCGATGAAAGCCGTTCAGCGAAGTTCGTTCAAGATTGCCTCGATATGGGTCTCATGACGAAAGATGAAGCTTGCCAGCGATTACTCGGACATCCACTCGATGAGGAACTATCGACCAGCTACATGCCGTCCGAAGTGTGATTGAATACGATTCAATAATCATCAAATTTCATAGAATAAAATTAACCCAATTTGCTTAGATATTTTGAATAAAATTCAAGATGACTTTCCGCGTTGGGTTTCCGAGGTTAACAACCAAAATCTGAAGCCAAATATCAATACTAATGTAAAGGCAAAAAATATCATCTACGCAAAATTTTTTCGCCGATTGATTAAATCGGCATGACCTTGCTGTGTATATCTTGCTTATGAATCGCGCGATATACATAAACCCCTTATATTCTTACCTTATTCTAACCTCAGGAGATGCCTTATGCCTCAAATCAAACTTGAAAACGTCACCCTTACCTTCTGCCAGAACATGACCCGTGAAAGCCAGTTTGGCGGGTACAGCTATTCGTTCATTATTGATGAGCAGCTTATTTGCGACAAAGTCCGCGAAGCTCTCGCAATCCAGAAAACGAAAGTCTGGAACGATGATCTCAACACCAACAAGTTCATCATTAAGAAAGCGAACTTCAAGCACAAAGACGACATCACACACGAAGCTACCGCGAACATGATGAAAGACACTGACGTCATGATCACGGTGAAATCCAAAACCACGCCAATCCAGAACACCGAAGGCTGCAACCTTTCACGCGGTACCATCGCTGATGTTCTTGTCGACTTCTTCGAGTTTGAATACGGCAAAAAGCAAATGATCTGCGTTCGTGCCCACGCAGAAAAGGGTTGCACCGTTCGTCCGACCAAGATCGTCGAATTTACGGGCGGCGTTCAGTATTTCGAAGCCAAGTCACCCAAACCGGCACTCGACATTGAAGCGATTGATGAAGTTGCATTCTAGCATTCTAACGTAAACACACAACACTCTCGGTTCCCACGATCGAGAGTGTTATCTCTTGCTTATAGGTTCCGCAAATGAAACGATACGACCAATCAACCAACGCCTACTACGAAGTCCTGTTCACCGAAGCTGCCTATAGCTCGATGTTGGATAGCCCGCGGCATATAGATGAGACCTCCGTCCGACTGAAGAGCAATTATAAAGGCTACGACAAAGTGTACCTGATGCGATTAATCACCGAACAAAACGCCGACAATCTCGAATACCATTCCGAAGCCTACTGGGGCAAAACCTTTATATACTAAAAATATAATTTTGTGTCCTCGAAGTCAAGCTTTATTCTTGGATATTTATAAAATTTTTTGTAGCGGCTTCTCAAGAATCGGACTTTTTGAGATGCCTGCTTCGCTCGACAACCTCAGTATCAACTGAATATAAAATGGAACACCACAACAATTATCATAGGAGACAAAAAATGAGAGTCCCATAACATACATTACACGCATATTTTGAATATTACTATGGCAACGACGATTTGAGGTATCATTGGATGAATTATTTGCAGGCAAAGATCGCATTGTATCCCGAACTTGCCACTGCGTGGACCGCCGAACAACTCTTGGACGAATTTAAAAGCCGTTGCAAATCTGAGCCAGAATTCACCAAAAAACTATTCATTTACGTGCGAAAGCTTCGCGATAGCCGCCCTGAAATTTTCGACGATTTTACCGATGCCCGCTATAAATTCCTCCGCAAACAAGGCATCAGATACGAACAGATATATGCAAAATAAATACCAACGCTCAATATCAATATAATAAATCAAAGTGGATACCTTTAATTCATTTCAGCGCATCCATTTTTTATATATAATTAAACACGTACACGCTAGCATCACTGTTTAATATCGCTAATGAGATTGCTGCTCGGTCACATACTGAGCAGCATTTCACCGTACCTAATGTGAGTGTTGCAATATGAAATTGAAATATATAATACAGCAACTCAATCGCCCGTCAAATACAGAATTACGATTCGCTACATATCATGCCTACACCGCACTTGAACAGATCGGTTATTTGGACTTTTTGGTGATAATCCAATCTGCTGCGCATAGCCGACATATTGATGACACCTTAAAACGCACGCTGCGTGCCAACCCAGAATTATTCAAGGAGACTGTGCAATGAATAAGAACCAATGTTGTAAGCGGAAACGTCGCGCATATCAAGACTTTCACAAACAATGCGCTAAAGCGTACAAGCTGATGACCGCCAACCGCGACGAATATCAACTCATGTTGAATGATGACGAAAGCTCGAAACACCGAAAAGCCCACTATCGAAAACTTGTGCGGCGAGTAAATGCCTTGTACCGCAAGACCAAACAATTTTATGAGATCAGTCAACGCAGTTTCGACGAGTTCGATGACTACACGGCTGAAGCCTAGCTAATCAAAGACCCCAATATCAACAGTGGATAAACAACAACAACCTCTTACATAAGGAACAAAAATCATGATGAACGCGACAAACCAATTATTCGAAATCAACCAGAAGCTCAATGGTTCACTTGAATGGAAGACAGACAAGGATCTTTTGACGGTCAATTTCTTTGCCTCTGGCAAAAAGGTTAGTGATGACAAGGTCGAAGGTAAGCTAGAAGCACTCGGGATCGATGTTTCAGTTCGCAAACTCCGTGAGCTGATTATCGGTGCTGCTCGTAAAGCCCAAGTCGTCGAAGAACACGATAATCCCGGTGAAGTCGTATTCCTCAATCTACCTCCCAGAGAATCGCGCGAAGACAGCGACATTACCGCCTGGGATGAGCAAATTTGGAAAGACGTAAAATTTGTTGGTAACGACAGTTCAATGTTTTATGTCCGTGATTCTGAATGCTCGAACACCTATTCTGCATATCTCACAGGCGTTTCAATGAGCGACAGTTCTGATGCCAAAATCCTTCGTGAAGCTTATTATCAGCATATCACAAACAAACCCGAACAGATCGTCAAGAACCTTATCAAGGACTTCGAGCTAAACCCAGAATTCGTCGCCAACACAATGTACGACCTTCCCGTATCGGCATGGGATTACATTAAAATCAAGGCTGTCAAACGCGATAAGGATACCGTTTGGAAGAAGCTCGTTATTCCTGCTGGTTCAGCGATCAAGCTCTATGAAGGGTTCATCAAATTGGAGGGCGACTTTCGGAGCAAACCTTCACATCGTTTACGCTGCATGAAAAATTTGACCAACGACCCAAATGAACCCGCTATCGCATTCATCGATTTAGATGCACTCAACCAAGAATTCAAAGGACAGTCATCAGAGCTTTGGGACACTTTCTTGCTAGAGCGTCTTCACAGCGAAGATTACGTCTCAATTTTCAAAGCTTGGATTTATGCCGTTGCAGTTGGCAAGAACAACTCACGACAAGAAATGTGGCTCTATGGCAATGGTGGTACAGGCAAATCTGTTATGTGCAAGGCAATCATCGCAGGATTCAACGCATTGGCAGGTAAAGACATTTGCCTTGCCGCTTCAAAGGACTCTGGCAAATCACAGTTCAACAGCGAATTGCTGAACAAACACCTCATGGTTTACTCGGATGCAAAGAACCTCAAGCAGGGAATGTCTGAAGCCAAACACAATATCACAGGTGGCGATTACATGCGTATTGAAGGCAAAGGTAAGGAAGCCATTTCTGCGAAGGTCTACATGAAATGCCTAAGCTGCTCGAACGAGCTTCCAAAATGCGACATGACTGACCGCAGTCAAAGTTCGCGATTCATCATCCTACCGTTCACTCTCAGTGACGACGAGATGAAGTCTAAGGGCCTTATGCGAGCGGACGGATCAATTATCGGTTCGGCTACTTTCGAAGACGAGCTAACGGCAGAATTCCCGCAATTCCTCGCTTCATGTCGATCACACTATGCAAAACGCTGTGAGACCAACTCAAACATTGATGCGCACGAGGCCAACAAATATCTCGAAAGTATCAACCTTGACTCAATCGAAGACATCGAAGAGTTCGTCAAGACGGTTTATGAAATTACTGACAATCCGAAAGACCGCATCACGATCAAAGAGTTCAAAAAACAGTACTTGCTAGGCGTGGATACAATGGATGAAGACGGGGTGAAGATGTTCGCAGAGCTTGACTACAGCGAAGTTCGCACATACCTTGAGAAAAAATACGGATTCCGTGCAACCTCGATGCGTATATCAGGCGAGGTCTGCAAATGCCTTGCATCATCGAACTTCGGGATTAAGCTCAAGACAACCCAAGCACAGATCGAAGCCCAGCCAACAGTCGATTGCGAGTTTTAAGCTGCGTGGCTGTAACCTGCTGTAACTTTTCTGTAACTTTTTGCAAAATCCCGGAAACGTATACCACGTATAGAAATCCGGGATTTGTAACCTTGTAACCGTTGTAACCTCTTATTTAGAAAATTTTAAGAATATTTTTT
>CALBNV010000085.1 GCA_937896895.1 uncultured Bacteroidales bacterium
AAAAAATATTCTTAAAATTTTCTAAATAAGAGGTTACAACGGTTACAAGGTTACATTTTGTCTAATCAATTGATTTTGTTAAACAAATAAGAAATCCAAAAAAGTTACAAAAAAGTTACAGCAGGTTACAGCCGCCGTAGGCGGCATAACCGTACATTTAGCGTCTTGGAATAACTGTACTAGGGCAAATAAAGCAATTTGTACTTACATTCCGTGGGGCTCTATGCGATAGCCATGCCTCGAGTTCTTCGATTCGGTTTTCGGCATCCTGTTTAAGTTGCTTAAGCTGATCGAGATTCTGATATGAAATTGAACGATTGCCCAATGAATAACTAGCGACGTTGCCCGAAGCTAATGCCATGATCCCGTCGTCAATTTTCCAAAGTAGTGCATAAAGCTCAGCACGTTCTTGAAGATATTTTTCGCTTAATGAATTGGGAATTTCACGATCACTCATAATGACCTCCATTAGAGCTTACGCAAGGGTCGTAGAGACTTCTGTGCAGCTGGTTGAGTATTTACATTTGATTCTGACGAAGGTGCTTTAGATGCTTCTTTAGCTACTTCTGGGAGGGACATTTCAGCAGGTTGCTCAACAACTTCGACTTTGCACTTTCTTTTTGCCATTACTTGCTCTCCTTATGTGTATCATTCATAACTGTAATTTTATAATCACTGAAGGTGATATCTCCAGTTTTCAAAGCCCTTTTGAAATCGTTCCACTTTTTACTGCCTCCATTGTTTTTATATGTACAGTATAAAAATTTAAGGCTTGCTAAATACGTTTTCAGTGAAACACTTAATTTTTCTTTGGTTTCTGTAGAAAGTGGTTTGCCATACATAGGGTTATTTGCACCTACTTTGCATTCACTCATTTTTTCTCTGGTTTCTGCAGAACGCTTTTTACCGTACATAGGATGATTTTCGCCTTTATTTATTGCACTTAAATGCTCTTTAGCCTCTGTAGAAAGCTTTCTACCTTTATTTGCAACACTTATTTTCTCTTTAGCTTCTGTCGAAAGCTTCCTGCCTTTGCTTAGGACCCTAAGTTTCTCTTTAGTTTCTGCAGAATGGTTTTTGCCTTTATTTAGGTTGCTTAATTTTTCTTTAGTTTCTGCAGAATGATTTCTGCCATACATAGGATTGTTTTTACCTTTATTTGCAGCACTTATCTTCTCTTTAGTTTCTGCGGGAAGATCTTTACCTTTATGATGGTGTGCGACATGATCAGTATTTAGCATAAAAACTATATATTTTCCATACTCAAATGATCCGTCTTCATTAAATCCCCACAACTCATAATGTGATTCATTGTACATGCGAACTTCATCATTATCATCGCGATGGTGAGCAACGCATGTCTTCTCAGTTGGAATATTGTTTTTGATCTTCCAATCTTTTAGCAGTTTATGCACGTACTTATAATATTCATTACGGCGATTTGTGCTACTATAATATTCTTGGCTATTCATTTTATGTCCTGTAATAAAATACCTGATAAATAAAAATGTGGCAGGAGATTCAGGAATATCTCTTTTCGGATCGCGAGTCCTATCCACATATAAAATAGATATATTATATACAACTATGTTTTGTTATTTTCATCTTGCTTATGTAATTTATTCGATGAATCAATATCGTTTTTAACGGCAGCCTTAAGCTCAACATCTCCTTTGTGGACTTCAAGCTCGATCTTTTTGCTGCCTAATTTGACCTTCTCGAGTGAGCGAACACCGACAAAAATTCCGACCAAAATAAAGGCACCCATTAGAACAATATTGCGAGAACTTTCCATAAGGTGACTGAAGTCTAATACGCAGCCTAAAGCCATTAAAGTGCAAATAGTGACCAAAGTATATCGTAATGAAATATATTTTCCGAATCGTTTTGATCCATCCAATACTGGAATTACAGCGATAAGAAATACAGCCATACAGATTAAAATTATACTAGCAATTTCTGGAGTTATCATAAAGTATTTCATCCTTCATTATGTGGTAAACTTGAATGAGGCTCGGTATGAGCCTCATAGTAATTGATATAATACAGTCGGTTGTCAGCAGCCAACTTGCGTTGCTGGATTATCCGACACGTTGGATTATGAATAGATTATTATTATTTAAGCTGGTTTCAGTCCATGCGTTTAAAATGACATAACGTCCAGCAGGAATGGTATATTGTGATTTACTCCACTTAACAACTTCAGTATCACTAACGAAGTTTGTAAGATTTACAGTATTATCTGTAACTGGAATCGCATTGTAAGGACTTTTAAGAGTGTGTAAGGTGACAACCTGACTAACTGCATAATGTACTGTGTTAGCAGCTACAGTGATTTCTTTACCGCAGGTACCTGATAGATTAAGTCCTAATGTAATAAGTTTGTCATATACGCACGTTATTGAACCAATCTTTAAATCACCATTTGCACCTGGTGCCCGTAGCAACGAACCTGCGCCAGTAGCATCAATAATGTCATCACAGTTTATCGTTTGAGCATAAACGTTTGCCCAACGAGATGTTGCAGCACCTAAGTTATATGCTTCTGAGACATTTGGTTTAATCGTGCTTAAGCAGGCAATAGTACCATCTGCAGAATCTGTGGACTGAATGCTATTTGCGAACAGTTTGTCAGTTCCAACCCGTTCCCATTTGCTATCAGTATCGCCACAGGACGCTCCAGAAATTGGTTTGATATGTGCTGTCACCTGTATTTCTTCTTCCTGCGAACGACCTTTAAGTACATCGAACTGCCCAGTAGTTGCAGTGACTTGATCTGTGATGACCACACCACCGTTTTCATTTTTACCGACAAGCATTAGGTCTTGATTCTCAACTTTGAACTCATAAATGCGGTCAGTATCAAAGACCTCTGCATCAGGCATTGTGTCGAAGATTAAACCAAAGTCATTGCCTTGGTAGACGCGAATAAGTGGATCATCATAATAATAGAAATCAAGTTCACCACCAAGCGTGCCGTCGAGAATGACTTTGCTGTTAAAGGTTTTGATTCCGTAAATAGTCTGATTCTCACCAACCAAAGGACCGCTTGGTGAATGAGTAGAAACAAATCTTGCGGCTTCATCCTGTAGTAGGTAATTAGGCTCTGAGCTGCTTAAGGTGATATTAGCCGTACGATTGAATGCGAAACTCACAGCCACGTTGATCTTAACTGGAATATTGGGATTGTATGTGACGGTTAAACCAGTCTCGTCTAGACACGCGAGAAATGTTGCTGCGGATGTTGGGACACCACCTTCAGTGCTATGTGCAACGATTATCAGCATCTTGATGACTTCTGACTGCGTGCTGGTTGACTGCAATGAAACAACGATGCGTGCATTAGTATCACTTTCGGGATCACTGCCGGCTGAAATAACTTTTGCTGTCACTGAGCGATTTCTGTATGCCTCAAAGAATGATGCAGGTTGCGTAAATGCATCATTCTCGGAAACTGCAGTGCTACAAGGAATAACTTCATCAATCACTAAAGACTTTGAGGAGGCTACCCGCTGTAATGTGGTTAAACCTGTATTCGTGAAACCAACTATTTGGAATGACATAAAATCTTATCTCCTATACATTTGCATTATATTTAAGGGTCACATAGAGGACATTTGATAATGTGCGTGAACTGTTATTCTGTAATCTGATGTATACTGAAGCTGCAATGGCTAACGATAATCCATCATCTGCAGTATGCTTTTGGGTTGTGCCATTCGCAAATGTGATCGAAACGATCTCATAATTGTCAAGATCACCGTCTAATTTTTTCACCAGATTTTGCGAAAGACCTCCTGTACCTGTAAAGGTGTTGTATAGATTATGTGTAGTTCCAGAAGCAATCATTTCGGACGTCTTCTGAGTATTCATCCAGCCTAATCGAGTACCATCTGCATAATTGATATAATTCAGAGCACTTACATCGGGCACAGAAGCTCCTGCATAGGAGGATGCTTGATCCTCTTCAGTGAAGTTGAACCCGTGCCACTGCTCAGATACAGGCAGTAGGTTATCGAGGTTACCCTCAAGGCGACTGACAACGTCAGCTGTAAGGGATGACCCTACAATATCCCCGCTAACTGCAATGTCATAAACATGTGGGACTGTCGTGGCCTCAATCTTGCCAGTAACATCATCGTTGTCACAAGCGTATTTGACTAAGGCATCCACAATAGCGGGTGTGCCTAAAGGAATCGTGTATAGCTTCTGAGTGAACTGTGCGAGTATCTCATGATCCACAGGATAATATTCAGCCCCAGCCTCTTCGATGAATCTCTGTAAAACAGAATCATCACAAATGCGGTTTGCTTCTAATGAGTAAGGTGCTGAACATCCCGGGGCAAAGTACTGTATGACCTCATATTGGGTTGTGAATCCGATTAAGAAAAAATCATTGATGTAGCCCGTCGGCTCTACATGATCTGCAGTGTTTAACGGAATGCCATAAGGTAGCAGATTATGAAGGTCTAATTCATCATATTTCATAAATGACCTCACTATACAAAGGTAACTGCATAATTGAACCCAGACGTATATAATTCAAGATACCCAAGACTATTCGTAGGATCCACTTTATCTGGGGATGAGAGATTATAGCCTCTGATACAGAATGAGCCGATTGCGTCAAATTCATCCTGTGATATGCCGAAGTCAGCGGGATTTGTGCTGATGTCTGATAAAGGTCGAGCCATGTCAGATAGAAATTCTGTCATGTACAATGATTGACCGATCTTAAGCTTTCTCTCGTTGTAGTAATAAGCTAAGGCCGCATGCTTAGGATAGATGTAACGGTCGTAAACATGACTAGAATAGGCTTTTGGAACATAAACTGCAACACGATAAACGGGAACAGCTTTGCTTGAAGCAAGTCTGATTCGAAGTTCTTGACCGACGACCAGAATATTGAGATCGTTAATGACTTTCGCTAAATCTCTGCAGTCAAGGCCATTGGCTGCGAAACTGTCCCGCACTGCGTTATCATTGACTTTGATCATCAAATCTACTTTGCCCGGTTCGAAGTAGGTTGAGTCGCTTTGCCTAATGACTTTTGCATCGATGATGTAGTCCGCATAAGCTCTAGCGGCTGCCTCGAAAGATTCTGCAATGCCGGGATTGTAAAGGCGTTTGTTCTGCCGGATGTACTCTCGGAATTCCTCATCATCAATCATTTCGGTCGGACAATTTTGGAGCCCATTACCGATGATATGACTGTACTGAATACCGATGTTTTCGAGAGCCTCAATGATTGTTTTTGCGTCTAAGTATTCTGAGTGATCCTCTAAGCATGTGAAGCGATTGAACTCATTTACGGCATGAATGTTAATCGGTACTGAGTTTGAGTAATCATGTCCTGCTAGGGAGATTATATATTCGCCTGCCGCATAATATCTTTCAGCGTCAAGATTAAATGTGCCTTCAAAAAAGGGATTCCCAAATGAGACTGGTTTTCTATCAAGATTATACTGTTTAGCAATATTGTCGAGATATTGCCCAGAAGCAGTATCGAGGAATCTATTGTCGTATGCTTTATTTATTAAAGCGATGTAGGCAGCGAGTACGTACGAGAACACGGACGTCAATGTGTACTCTTCAGAGCCTATAGTCATTCGCTTACCGATCTGATTCAAATAAGCTTTTTGGAAATTTTCCAGAACACCCATTGTTGTATCTTCAAATAATTTCATAGTTTAAATCCTTTACAGTCCTGTAAGAGTTACATTGTATTTGAACTGACCTTTTTGTATCTCATCAGTGATAGATATACTAGTCATCACTGATAACGACACAGTTGGATAATAAGTTGCGAGCTGTAGCTGGCAATCACGTCTTAGTGGTGGATTGGCCGCATCAACGGCATTTAGACCAAAATCACGGTACAGCACATGGGTTCCTAATTGCGTATTGAAGCAATTTGAAATTGCTTGAACATTATTCTCAAACATAATTAGACAATCTCCTATTAGATTAAGCGAACCTCTCTAACTCTTGAAGGCGTTATAACTACTGATTCCTTTAAATTATAGGATACCGAGAGTCTGCTGGCACCTGTTATTAAATCGTTCTCGATAGTAAAATTACCGTCTGTAATTATTAATCCTCTGAACGGATACCCGGAGTAAAACAGTGTAACCTCTTTGCCTACGAGTTCTTCATAATCAGCAATTAGTGTCCAAATATCATCACCTTCAATCATCGGTATTCGATTGAATGACAAACTGTATGTATTTGGTTGGCGACCTCTTTTTTGTAAAATTGATATATTCTGAACGCTGTCTGTGCTGTCTGTAGATTTTTTCTCTATTGTGTTCCACGAATTCGTTTGTGAGAAACCGCACGAGGCTGGTACATAATATTGCTTTGACTGATACTGGATAAATGTTGTGATTTTATTTGGTTTTAACACCATGTGTAAGCCCTCCTTATACTTCTATGTCAATAGGTGCTACTGGAGCTGATTCCACAGGACCACCTGCACCTCCGGGAGGAGCTGTTAAAACCATTGCTGCGGCAATTTGAGATAATACAGTAGTGCTGAGGGTTATAGTGCCTTTAAAATGATCCTGTGTAGTAATATTTCCTTTGCTGTTAATCTCGCGTTTTACGGCAAGATCTTTTGACAAATTCAAAGCACTATCATTTGTAATGCCATCATCGATTTTATACAATATCGCACCAAATCCAGATTGATCATCAAGAACACCGAAAATAATATCTCCGTTAGCTAAATCAGAGCAACTGCCGCGATAAATTGGAGGAATATAAAATTTGCCTTTAAATGCATTTTCCATTTGTGATTCAGCGAGTACATAGGATTCGCTGTCTCTTTTATCCGTAATTTTGAACAATCCTATCATATCATCCTCGCTTTATATAATTCAAAGTAAGTGTCATTGAGTTCTCGAGGACATCAATAATATAATCTGCAACCAAACAAGGCAGTATACCACTGGCACCTAAGTTGACTTTCACCCATGACAAATGTCTAATTCGCGGATCAAATGGCACAGTCAAATTAATGGAACTCTCAAGAAGTGTATAATAATTTAGCAGCTCTTTAGAACGATCTGTTGGAGTGCAGATAGGACTATTGACTGTGATCGTGTGTCCCTTCTTATCACCTACTGTGTACTGATTCTCAGCATCTCTATAGATCACCTTGCATACAGGTGCAGATTTGACGTCTTCATCGAGATAGAAGTTCAAAAGATTGCTGTCATCATTGGTGACATCCGCAGGAATACTTGTGGGCACTTCGAATGGATATGCTTTGTTTTCGCTGAAAGCAATCAAGCAACCAAGATTGCTTCCGATTTCCCTCAGAATGTCTATCGAGCTTCCATTTAAGCGGTAATGGTTAATCCTAATTGGCTTGAGATTTGAAGCTGTAGCAAGGCTTAGATGCCCTAGAACATCGTTCAAATCGCTGTCCATGATTGTCGCTGCAACACTGTCTTCAGCTCGCTTGTCAAATATGCTGCATTCATAGGTAACGATGTTGTCATCGACGCTTGAGGTGATGACAAAGAATTTGCCAAATCCTTCGACCTCTACGTATGATTCTGTATTAGCATCAGAAGGCCTTAACCAATCATTCGAGTATTTATCTTTAAATGAATCTGATAAGATCAGCTGTAGCCGGAGGCTAGTTGGCATGATTGTGAATTCAGATATAGCAACATCATCCCTGCAGTCAAGTTCAGTGTTGTCTACAACCAATTTCGTCTTCAATATGCTCGAATCCGCAGTGGTGAGTGTTTTATTGCGACTAGATTGTTTCGTGCATCTGCAGCCTGCTAAAGTAAAGCTAATGTCTATCTGTTGCATGTTTCCAAGATCATCTGCTTGAAATGTCGTGCTGACCTGCGTGACAGTGAACATCAGCTCAGGGCAAATTATCTTGCCAGCCAATATGACGTTGTACGGATCACGGTCTAAACTTGTTTTGTATTCGATGAAATATCGCACAAGATCAGCGAAAGAATAATCTCGCATCCAGTCATTGATGTCTTTGAATTGACCCATTGTGGCTGGGGTTAAGCTGACTGAGAATGAAAGGTTTTGGCAGCCGTAGCCGCGAGTCCTGAGGTATAATTGAGTAACCTGTATAATATTTGCAGTTTTATTATATGAAAATGAATTTACGACGCTTAATGGAAATTTAAGCTGTCCATTGTCTAAATCTAATGAGTGCATCAGTACAATCCTCTTCATCATGACAAAATAAGCCTCTTATAGAATTGATATAAGAGGCTTAGCATTTATAATTATGTCGCCCAAGGAGCCCTGAAATAAGCCACGTCAGACTTCAAATCATCTGGAATTACTATTTCAAGTCCATCAGGAAGAATATAATATTGAAGCAGTTCCTCAGATTGTATTGCCAAAAGATCATCCATAGCGAACTCATCACCAAGATACTTCCTAGCAATAGCGTCCCAAGTGTCTCCATATTTAGTTTTGTATATTCGCATAATTAATCCTCCTGCGGTATCTCTTCATCTTCCATTAATAGCATTGCTGCAGGTGCAACAGTTGTGACATTGGATAATGTATATGTTTCATTTAATACAAAAGGTGCTAGATGTTGACCACCAGGTCCACGTATTTCACACGATGTGGTTGATGCTTTTTGGAAATAGTGGTAGTTGTTATTATAACTCCTTACAACGTGATATGCAGTATCGTTAACAGTAACATCAAATGATAGAATGTTGTCTAAAACTTCCTGATAATTTATCGGTTCATCATTTTTATACATTGTGAATCGTGCTACAGTATTTAATTTGTATGTAATATTTATAGTATAAACGTCCTGCGGAACAGGTACGACATTTTCAATAGGTAACTTCATTCCAACTGTAACCGAAGACCAATCAAAATTTAATCGTCTAAAATATAATCTATTGTTGTAATAGTAAAATACACCATTTCCTGTCGATGTGCCGGGTATAAATGTGCTGTTCAATAATTGAATGGATTTATATTCTGATACCGCAGTTTGCGTTTTGTCTACACCGTCAATAATTAATGTCCCACTTATATATGAAGAACCTACGGCGAGTACCTGTAAATATGATGTTGGTCCTGAGGTCAGTCCTTTGACTCGAATATAAGGAGGTTCATTGACAAGCTTTATTCTGAAACAAGCCATAATTACCTCCGTTAATCTTCAGATCGTACTTTAATATAAACCTCTCCAGTGGTCTCATCAATTCCGACGCAAGATGCTAGAATTCTGATAAGTTCCTGCATGGATTTATAACTTTCGTCTGAAAATTCTGATTCAACGGCGTCGGCTAATAATTTAACTAATTCTTGATTTGTCATAGCATTATCCTCTTTATTTTTAAGAACCTCATGGTTCTGTTAATACAAATCACTTACAGGGTCTTGAGAGACACTGAATTGATTTAAATGAACATCGAATGTGACTGAACTAATTGAATATGGAAAATCAGCTAGTTCGGGTGATGGAAGTTCTGATTGAATATTTGTCAAACCTAATCCGCGATTTTGCTTGAGCAGATTATAAACCAAGTCATTGAATAGCAATGAGCTTTTATATAATTCTATGTCTGATTGCGTATCATAACCTTCATCGTCAGAATATTCATAAATGTCTGAATCTGCGACCTTATGAACTTTTTCTTTTTCAGCAATTGAATCGTATCTGACGCATAAATGAACAGTTAACGAGTAGTCATTATTATTGCGGTTATCGACAGTAATAACAAGACAAGGACTTTTATTAGGATAACCATCAATTAACTCCGATGAAGGCATAAGATACTGATATATGTATGGTTTTGAAGTATTATCGCCGCTGTTAGGATCATTAGAGCACTTGAATGATAATCCATGATAATCCTCAAATGATTCCTCTAAATAATCCGTAAGAGCATCTACGAATTGTGTGATAGTAATTATTTGATTCCGCATGATCTTATCTTCCTGTACTTGTTTTGAGCTGTATTGTCGCAAGCCCCATTTCATCTGCGACAGAAACGACCGTGAAGCTCTTGTCATCAATCATAATGCGAGTCCCAGAGCATAATAGTTTTGTTTCAGTGAGAACATCTAATGGATACTTTATGTATAACGTCCATGAAGTGTCTTGAAGTGGTTGTCCGTTGCCTGCATTATTCTGGATCGAATTGTTCTGTAATGACCCAATGACAAGGAACTTTGTTGTGCCAATATGAAGCGTTAAATTATCACAAAATTCCTGGGTATTCATAAATACCCATTCAATATCACGTGCGATAGCATCTTTTAAACTCATGATTATACCTCAATTTGTCTTTCAATGATTGCTCGCTGAACGCTCGATAGAACTGTTTGAGCATCTGGGCGAGCATTAATCCGAACAACTTTTGTATGCTTCTCTAAGTCGCTCAAAACCTCTTGATAGGCGTGATAGAGCTTATCAAGGTAATCAATCGGTAAGCCAGCTTCACAATCCCTAGACCGCTTCTGGATACGCTCAATGACCTCTTTAGGCATAATGTCCAACCAGACAACGAGATCTGCTTTTGGTCTAGTATCTTGAAGCGTCTTGTACATATTCGTATAGGCTACAAATTCATCTGGTGTGAAATATCGATCCTGCTTTTGGACTAAAGCGAATGCTCTGTCGGATTCGCAGCAACTATCGAGGATACAGACTTCGCCTCGAAGCGAGCGGTAATAAGCTTCCATTGTCATCTTGTGCCGTTCAAACAAAAGGAATGTCTGCATTGCATATGCCCATCGGTGAGCATCTTCGTAGTACAAATCCAGAAAAGGATTATTTTTAGCTCCCTCTGATTCGCTTGTGGGTTCAAGGAATGCTTTATAACCGCATACATCTTGAAGTGCCTTTACTAGACTTGATTTTCCTGCACCAATTAATCCCATTATTGCAATTATCATTTTAGACCTCCCCTGCTAAATTACTCGGTAAATTCAATTCTGTACTTTGAAAGATCTTTGCCGTTCAAGTACTCGCGCAAGTCATTAAATTCTGCGGACTTAAAGACATCTTGTCCGGTCTCTAAGTCAATCACATGGAAAATACAAACAGTCATACTAACTCCAGTTGCACAAATAAATCTCTAATTAACAGTATTGATATTGACAGCAGGTGACGCTACGCAGTTGTAACCTGCTGTAACTTTTTTGTAACTTTTTCTAAAATCCCATTTGTATAACAAAATCAAACATTTAGATCATGTGTAACCTTGTAACCGTTGTAACCTCTTATTTAGAAAATTTTAAGAATATTTTTATTTTAGATTTTGGGGAGACTATTTTGTACCGTCAATAATATCCTCAGGACTCAGGTTATCAGGACAAATGGTATTTCCTATAGCCCTGTGATAATAAATCCCGTTTAGACGCTCATGAACTTCGCAGTGAATATTCCATTTGTCACAGAGATGCTTCAGCAGTTCATTCAAGGCTTTTAGCTGTGGCTCTGGAAATTCTGTCCCTGTGACATGCGTAAGGTCAATACCAATCGCATGACAATTTGTACTTCCACAATGCGAGCATTGCAGATTCTCTTCACGATACTGATAAATCGTCCCAGCTTGATCTATTTCAAAGTGGGTACTGCAGTTCTTTGATTTTAAAGCACTTCTAGTCCTTTCTGGCGATTTGCTCGCTGTATGATGAATAACAATACAAGTACAATCGCATTTCTGCGTCTGTTTACCGAAACATCCCATATATGATTTATTAATCGCAATTGTCATACCAAACTCCTAGATATAGATTTATGCAGACATTCAAACAAAATGTGCTAGAAGTCATTCTGGATCAACTAGCACATGTATTTCACCACATCGAGGCAGAGCGAATAAATTTATGATTATTTATTTGCTGCGATAGTCCAAGTGCATTTGGATTGCCTTGAATATTGAAGTTATTCGTTGTCAGATACTGATTCATCAACTGTTCGCATCGTTGCGGTTTAGTCAGCGGAAGTACGAGTTCTGGGCCCGCCTCACCACAGATACTTGGCTGTGTCGCTATGCCGCCGTTTGCAAATCGCATAGCCTTGTCAAGACCTAAGGTGGGTGATCGTGAATTTGAGTCTGCCTGCTTCTCATAGGCATTGGCCACGGCTGCGGCACCTTCCTTGATTGCCTCAGCAGCAGCTTTCAATTTATCCCAAATCCACATAATGACTTCGGTGAGCTTAGGAACTGCTTTTGTGAGGAAATTTGCCAATCCGTCCATGATGTCTTTAGCGACAGGTTCAATAGCATCTAGCAGATCATTGACGATTGGGATCAGTTTGATCATCAGCTCATCTTTCTTAAGGGCAACTTCACGAGCCTTTTCAGCCAATTTCTCAGCGGGTGTTTGTTCGACTTTCCTGTTAGGATCAATTCTCTCTAACGATAAGTCCATTCCTGCTAGGCGATTTCTGAGCTGTAAATCATGCGTGTAAGCAGCGAGATTGGTTTTGTTCCATTGGTCGATAAAGTCACCACCTTTTGAAGCGACACTGCGAATGATTCTGTCAATCTTCTCATCATCAAATCCAGCACCTTTAAGTTGCCCATAAGCTTGTAAGTATTCAGCTTGTGAAACGGTACCGCGTGATACGGTACGTGCTTTCTGGGCAGCTGCTAAAGCCGCTGAAACATCCTGTAATCCCGTTTGAGATTTGACCTGTCGGATTATTGTGTTGAGTGCCTCGATGTCATTCGCTCCTGATTTTGAGGACAATAAAGTTGCCCCAAATCCTGGGTTTTGGACTTCAAGCGTAGCACCTTGAAGCAATGTGTCCTTATCTTTCGTTACGTCAATCAGTGTGTTTAAGGCGTTAACGATTGTTGGGAAATCCGCTCCTGTCTTGATGTAGACTTGATCTACTAATGACGGGTCAATTCCAGACTTTAACGACTGTAATGCTTTATCCTTATCAGCTTGTCCTTGAGCAGCTGACATACTACCTGCGACTACAGCGCCTGCGATACCTGCAGCAACACCAGCACCTTTAGCGATTTTAACGCCTGCTTTAGCTGCTTTAGAAATACCTTGACGGATTTTGCTCTCTTTGCCCAAAAGCTTATTCATTTTCTCCTGGATCTCAAGCATTTTCGAGCCAACCTTGACCATTTTGGATTCTTCGTTGACTGTCTTGCCTGTCAGCTTCTGGATCTTCAATCGAACTTGAAGCTCTCGCTGATAAGCAGTCATACGCTTTTTCTTAGCGGCAATATCTTTAAGTCCTTGATCGAGTTGATCTTTTGTCAAATTCTTATTAGCAATTAGCTTGACTTTCTCTTCATCCAATTGCTGAAGCTTTTTGTCATAAGCATCAATCTCATCATGCAGCACCTTTCTGTACGCATTCCCAGCATCTACACCGTTCTGCTGAAGCTTGTTAAAGTCTTTATTTAATTCCTCAATAGATTTGTCGGATTGCTTGAATGAGTTTTGAAGCTCTTTTACAGCTTGCTTCGATTGCGTGGTCTGCTGTAAATTTAAATCTATACGATAGGTATGATTACCAGCCATAATATCACCTCATGATATATTAAAAAAGCCCTCAGAAATAAATCTAGAGGGCTCTATGATGGTTATGAGATAATGTGATTAGTATAATGAATTGATGTCGTTTGCATAGTCTTTGTCGCCGAGTTTGATATTTCCGTTGAGGCGATCAATTTCAAACTCAGTTTCGTTGCCTTTCATTTTACGGATTGATGTACAGTTCATGGTAACATCAGCCATGCCATCACCGCCCTGTTCAACAGAGGAAAGAGGAATTGAGCCGATAAATCCTTTGCAGTAAACTGTGTAAGGTGTGTATTCCTCAAGACCAGTTTGAGCATTTACGAGACCAACGCAATACGTAATTTTCCATTCTTGGTAACCAATGCGTTTTATAGGCTCTGAATCAGGATTATCTACAGCAATATTGGCTGTTACTGTGAAATTATCAATTCGCGTAAAATCTGGTAATGTTAATGTGCCAAGAATATTTACATCGGTTGTACCGAATGTTAATTCTGGAAGAGTGATTGTAATATTATCTGCGTTAGGAACGCTGGAGATAACTGCACCATTTTCCATTGCCCATAACGCACAGCCTTTAATCGTAGTAAATTTATATGTTTGTCTAGACATCTTGTATAATCTCCCATGCGTATTAGGGATGGTGTTTACGGGCCATCCCTAATATATTGATATGTTATTCAGTAACCTAATGGTTACTCCACAGTGTAGCTATTAATTCCTTCGCTTGTATAAACAAGATTTAGCTGGATATACTTAGCAGGAATTGTAACTGTGTGAACATCAGTAAATGTGAAATAGCCTTTCTGCAACTTGTCAGAAGTGTTGTCAATGGCTCTAAATTCGCATCGTGGTGATCCGATCAAAGCGCCTGCAGATACGAGGTAGTTGAGATAGGTTTGTTCCTCATTAATGATGTCATTGCGAAGTGCAAGTGTCATAGGATTGTCAATTGCTGAACCCCATTTAAGGATGAATCTATTTGCAATATGGTACGTCATAGCGACATTTGAATCAAAGCGATAAAGCTCATCATCGACAGCACCATCACCACTAACCGCTGCAGTATGATCACCCCAAATATGCCATTTGCCTGCACCTTTGTTTATTGGGCAGATATAGCCGGTTGCAGCGAGTGCATCTGAATCTGCTTTCGAGATTGGTGCCATAGCAACGCTTTCATCGGTCGTGGAATTCTGAAGCATGATCTTTGATGTCGCTGGAATAGCTAAATTACCAACGGTTCTGTAGGGCAGTTCACCGACATTCTGTTTATCCTGAAGCGCCCTAGCACAAGCAACGATTACTGACATTGGAACTTCTTTATCATTAGCACCGATGCAAGCAATAGCATTACCACTATCATCGTCTTTAGTTACGTGAGCTGCGTTGACTTTATAACCTAAAGAAACTGTGCCACGTTTTACTTCAATTAAATCGGAACTTACGAGAACATTATCGTAAACAACTTGACATTTAAAATGATCACTTAAATTGCGACATTTAGCTGAAATTGCTTTAACACCATCATCATGTCCTGACCATAGACAGGAGTTTGGTGTAACAACCATTGAAGGAATGACGCCATGATCTTTATAAATATCATCTAAAGCTGCAATACCATGATTGACTTCTGTTGCATCAATGTCATTTTCTTCTAAACCACCGCGCTGAAGATTAATAAACCAAGCGTGATCTAGACCTGCAACATTAAAAGCATGCTGTGCAGCGAGGGTTAAACCAGAATGATCATCTTCAGGAACGTCATAAGCTTCTTCATATTCTTTGTATGAAGAGCAACGAACTGGAACATATAAATTATCTGAAATTGTTACACCAGCATTAGAAATACCAATAAATACAACTTCAGTACCAACAACGACTGGAGTTTGCGCTTCAGACGCTTTTATAACTGTCTGGATTCCATATAGCTCGGCCATAAGATCTCTCCTATATTTTAACCGTTGAAAATATTTTTGCTTTTATTAACTATATCGACAATGTTGATAATATCTGCAAGTGGAGTTTTGTATAATTCAAGCAGGGAACAATGGTAATATACGGACAACTGAACAACGATAGTCTCTATATTACGCAAGTCCCCTGTTAGAAAAAATATTGTAAAGCCTCTTCGGAAAGTATGAGTGCATCTTTTGCGGATAAATTTAATACATCATTAATGGATATGCGTTTGTCACATTTCATTGCAGCAGTCCATGCCAATCCGATTCGTAAATTAGGATCGAGTCGAGGACTTAAAGCCGCGTTATCAACGCCGCCAACCGTTGGTGTGGGAGCGAAAAAGTCTTTAACCTTTTGGGCTGTTTTGAGATCTTGTAAATTTAATCTATCAAAGTCTAAATCTAATTCAGTAAGAGTATCACCTTGGATTAATTGTATACTGCGCTCAAGATTGTATTTCATATACTGCCCCTGTAAATATTATCAACATCATATACAATTAAACCTCCTCCAATGTGTAATCAGAGGAGGTTTAATTAACCTTAGGAAGTGCTTGAGCTGCTAAGCAACTGCATTGCTATTAAGCAACTGTAAGAAGGACTTTACCGTCAGCATCACGGTCAGCATCGACGGGAACAATAATTTTGCCTTCAGAAACTGTAATTGTTTCAGCAGCCTGACCATCACGAACGGCTTTAAGTGTGCCAGTACCAGCGGTGATTGTTGCTTCTTTGCCTGCAACAACAAGTGTTGCAGCGCAAGACCAACCTTCAGCGCCACCGAAGGAAATACCTTTAGCGACTTCACCGAGAACACTTGCAGAACCAGTACCCATTGCGGTATCACAGTAAATCCAATCCATGTCGTTAACAGAATGTTTTGGAGCAGGTAAAGGACGTGATTCTGAACGGATATAAAGCTTCTGAGCATTGAAGTCTTTATAGAGATGTTCGATGTATTTGCCAGTCATATCAACAAATGAATTGTCGAGATCATAACTGACATTATCATTTAGAAGTGTGACACCGCCACAAAGTGTGCGACCGATATTGGAACTAATAAGGATTGCCGCATTGGGATCAATGAACTGTTTCATTGCACCGTTAGCAGCTTTGTAACCAGCACTGTAAACAATAACGTTAAGCTGGAGACCGTTGAATACGCAACGGGCAACATGCTGCGCACCTTCAATCTCGCCGAAGTCAATCATCATGCCTTCTGAATGATAGGTTGCTCCAGCAAATCTCATGAACTGATCATCTTTAGCTAAAGCAGCCCAAGCGTTTGCACCTAAGAGCAAATCTTCAGGACGTTTGCCATGTTTGATCATTTCATTGACCATGCCGCAAACTTCATCGTAAGGATGTGCACCACTGGCAGACCAAGCAGCGGATGAAACGTAATGGTTATTGCAACCTTTAGCAGGATCATAGAATTTACAAACGATATGATCAGTTTCGCCACTTGTAGGATCTTTGTCCTGATCGAAATCGATTTTGCCTTCACTGAGAACGAGAGCAGCAAGAACTTCGATTGAACGGTCGATACGTTTTGCAAGGCGGGTTGCTTTGATAACGGCAAGGTCTTGGAAAGCAGCATTGCGATTTAGATCAGCACCCTGAGCGCGGCAGAGGCGTTCAAAAAGCTGGCGGTCAAGATCTTTAGGATCAACAGAATCAACATCAGCGACGCGGGGAGGAACAACAGAATTGGCAATCCAAGAAACAGTGTTACCGTCTTTGTAGCCAGAGGTTAGGAACGCACCCTTTTCAAGATCAGCGGAATCGAAGTCGAAAAGAACTTCTTTGCCAGCAAAGTTGTCACCTGCAGTGTTAGGGAAATAACGAGTGCCGAGAAGTGTGGAATCAACGACCTCCGCCTGGAAACCTTCGGCCTGTGCAACAGTGGAACGAACAGAAATTACATTAGCCATAATAGCAAAATCTCCTATAGATAGATTTATAAATATTTAAATTGATGCAAATGTACTGCTGGGAATTTAGACTGAAGCTCAATAGTTTTATAAAATAGATATTGCAGAGAACGAGTTACTGAGCTTTTTATATTGATATAAAGAACCGAAATTAAATCTTAGTAAACGCTTCGAATCCTTTACGGACTTTCTGAACAGATTTCTTAGTCTGACAAGCCACAACAGGAACAGCTGCGCAGGGTTTGCAAATCGCTTTATATAAATTATTGATACGTTCAGCTTCAGAATCATCTTCTTCAGCTTTGGGTTCCTCTTCAACCTTATCAGCAGGTTCCTCTAATGATTTAATACGGCATTCAAGTTCATTTACTTTCTCAGTGAGTTTTTCAATGACTTCAATGAGATCATGATCGGAATCATTAGGTTCCTCGCGAGGTTCCTCTTCAGCTTTAGGCTCCTCCTCTTCAGGTTTCATCTCGTCTTCTTCCTTGACTTCCTCAAGCACTTCATCAACTTTAATTTCTTCTGTCATAATGGCTCTCCCATGATTGTAAAGTTTGTCTAATTTAGCAGCATATTTTTGAGCTATCGCAAGATAACTTTCACATGTAACTGCATCATCTAAATTGATATTATCTGTAAGACCTAGTTTCAAACAATCTTCAGCTGACAACCATTTATCGGTTATAAGCATTTCAGCGGTATACTCAGGACAACGCTTTTTAATAATTGATAATTGTAGTTCATTACAGCGTTTAATACCTGGGTCATCGGAATCACAGCTATCAGCCCATGCACTATGGATCATCAATGATGCATGTTCGCTCATTGATACTTCAGTACAACTCAAGGCGAGGATTGCTGCGGCTGAGCATGCAAAACCAAGGACATTCGCATGAGTACGATATTTACTTAAGGCATCTATCATAGCGATTGTAGAAAGGATCTCACCGCCATACGAAGCAATGTTTAAGCAAACATCTGAACCGTCTGGAATGTCTTTGATTTTCTGTAGAATGTTCTGTAGTGTCTCGCAGGTAATTTCATCTAAAATGTCAATACAAATGTATTCACCCATATTACCCTCCAGTAACTAATAGTTACTCAAGTAACCTAACGGTTGCTCCAATATAAGTATTGATATTCAGCTTCAAAGTTTGCTTAACTAAAAATAGATATTATACAAACTTGGACATTGCAGCAGATAATGTGCTGTCGATGATGCTGCCTAAGGTATCTTCATCTTTCATTAATTCATCAGCAACAGAATGATCTTCATAGACAAATTGTACTTCTGATTTTGTAGCATACCATTTGACAGGGAAAACGTATTCACGACCTGCTTGTCCGCTTTCTCTTGTATAACCTTGTTTGTTTGCATGAATTGTGTCATGCGAGCGTTTTGTATAAAAGATATGACCGTCACCTTCAAATTTCTTTTTAGCCGTAAACCAGAATCCACCTGAGGTATTTTTACGACGGGCTCCAAACCATTTATTGCCTTGAAGATCAATTTCAGAACTAGAAATATAAACACGATGAAAGTGAGGATTTGACCAATGATAATTTGATGACGCAGATTGTTTTGTTGTTTTACCCCATGGAATATATTTGGATTTTCCATGCTGTTTATTTACGTTCTCATTTGGAGGATTTCCCCAGAGGTAAATACTGCGCTCACGGGCATTATAACGAATCTTGAAAGGTGTCCATTTTTTATTAAATTTCGCACCGAACCATGAAGGCGTTTTTTGCTTTACAGTTTTGTTAATTTCTTTGATTAATGATTTAGACCATTTAGACACAATTTTATTCATTGTCTTACGGTCAATTAAATTACCATTATTATCTGTAAGATTATCAATTCGAATCATTATAACCTCCTACGAGTCCTACTTGTGACAGCCTTTGGACGATCACTAGCTGCAGGAACCTCGAGGTTCCTCTCAGGAGCCGTACGAACAGCCTCTTCAGCAAGGATCGTATTCAAATCCAAATCGTTTTGAACTTCATCAATCGAGACATCCTTTTCTTTAAAGTCAACGACATTGCCTGTGGCTAATCGGTAAATCTCGAATGCAGCTAATGCGTATACTGCACAGTCGAGCATTTCATTTCTGACTGTGTGCTTATGAACCCAACGAGCAATACCGTTGCGGTTCTCTTCGCGGATTTCAGAATTCATTTGTGAGAAAAATTCTGCATCAAAACCAGCACTAATATCCGCACTGATGTACAAAGGTCTGTCTTTGGTATTGCTTTGCAGCTTTAAGAAATCCGCTCGAATAATGTCTTTTGCATAAACGACATTTACTATCGTTAGAATCGTTCTAGCAGACCCGTTGCCTAGTGACCTGCATGGTACTTCGGTCGTATGCTTTATGATGCTGTTCTCGAGCTGCGTATTGGTTGTTGCATAGCCTTTGATCGGCCTGATGCGATTATTTGTTAGAGAAAGAGCGTAAACATCCTGCGTGAAGTGCCCGCCAGAGTCGGGACAAATGACTGCGGGATAAACTATTGTCCCATCCTTTCGGACACACTTGTATTTGCTGATAAAGTCTTTTAGATCAGTCCAAACTTGAGCTTCTTTCAAGTCGCCTTGAATAACACCTCGCTCGATGTAGCATTTATGATTACCGCGCTTCGAGAATCCAACCGAAAGGAATTCAAAACGATTGTCTTGAACGTCAATTCCCATTGTGATTGTTTCAACCCAATTGGGTAATGATTCTTTGGTGTAGTATGTCTTCAATCGTAGCAGCTGATCAATGTCCAAGGCTTCATCAACACCTGGGTAATATGGCAAACCGAGTACTACGTTCACGAATGATTTGTATGTGGATAATCCCTTTGCCCTTGCTTCAATTTCTTGAATGCGTAAGTCTTTCCAATGGTAAACTTCTGGGCAGCAAGTAGCATGAATGTCAAATGACCGCACGATGCGTTCTGATTTGTCGATGACTGGATTTGGATTTTTAGGTTCTGAAAAACAATAATGCAGTGCATTGATTTCAGATTCAGTGTAAACGGTTCCGCAGTTAGGACATGCGTAAGTCGGATTTTCTGGATCAGTAAAGTCGATGTCTTTGTACGGAATGTCCATGTGGTACCCGCATTCGCATACAGGACCCCAAACCTCTTGAGTGCCAACAAGATAATTCTGAGTGATTGTCCCATCCTCTGTCGTTGGTGTACTCGTAAGTACCATCATGCTGTTGGGATAAGTCATCATTCTGACTTTAAGCAGCTCAATTGGATCACCTTCTACGTTGTTGTCTACGAATCTGCCGACCTCATCGGCTAGGACATATTTACAGGGCATTGAGCAAAGGTCCGACAACGATTTGGACGAACCGAAAATGAGGTTTGCACCTGAGCGTAGCGAGATATTTACAGCTGATGATGATTTGTCTGGATTGTCATTTTCAGCCCCTTTTGTGAGTGATTTGACTTTAGCGAAATCACGCAAAAATGGTCTTGCACGGTTCTTGACCAATTTGTTCATGGATTTCTGTGAATCCATTACCATAAGCGTATTTGCGGGATCTTGTGTTGCAAGCCAACCTAACATGTTCAAGAGCATCGAGGTTTTGCCTAACTGTGCGCTTGACGAAATAACGACGCGGCAGCAATGATTCGTATCTGACATTGCCTTTGTAGGCTCTTCAAAGAATGGTCTTGTTTTGTAGCTGAATTTCCCTGATCTCTCGAGTGTGACATTCTCACATGCCCATGTCGCTGCATCTATTCGCTCTTTTGGTTTGAATAAATCTAGGAACATAGTTCACCTCATGATTACGATTTACTGAAGTAACCTAACGGTTACTAGAGATCCTTTTGGCTCTCTCGAGTTCCTTTCTCATTTGTGTCTTTGCATCCAAACTAACATGAGCCCGTTCAGCATCCACTTCCTCAGTGGATTTCAGGGTAATTTCGATTGCGGCGATTTGATGCAGAATATCGTCAATGACGCTCTGGACTATCTCTGTTTGTGCGCCTGTTAAATGCAGTCTTGTGGCAAGGATTTGGTCGAGGTTCTTGACCAATGCCGCGATAGGTCCTAAGGCTTTGTTCACTTCAGCTTCGGCAACATCAAGGTAACACAGATTGCAGTTCGTCTTTTCAATGTCGATGTGTTTCTTCACGTTGTCAAGTCGTAAGCGTTCGGCATTCTCTTCGGCTTCCTTTAGTCGAGCCAATTGTAAGCGGATCATGTAATCCTCTGGCAATGATGCGGTTGCATTCATGTCAGAGGCAATTTGGTTGTCTATATCTTTATGACGTCCCATAATTATTTACTCCCTTTGTTGCAGGTAAATACTCGAATGATTGGCTAAAGCCTTTAATGTATTGATATGGGACCGACTGCGCAGATGCCTATCAGCAACACAACAGAACAAAACAGAACACACAAAATCTAAAATAAAAAATATTCTTAAAATTTTCTAAATAAGAGGTTACAACGGTTACAAGGTTAC
>CALBNV010000086.1 GCA_937896895.1 uncultured Bacteroidales bacterium
TACAAATATTTATCTGAATATCAAAGAGTTTTATTTAGAAATGCCCTTAAGTTTATTTCCATTCAAATGTCGATATGATGTGGCGCACGTCGTCGGTGATGAAGTCGATGACGGGTTGCAGCGAGTCGTTGTTTGGTGGTATGTTGAAGTACAGCGAGCCGCGCATGAAATGCTCTGTGCTGTCGGTGAGGTAGAATTGCAGCGGCGATGCTACGCCTTCACCTTCAAGGAAGTACACGAGTCCATAAACTTTTTTCTTGGGGTTGATGACGAGGCTGTCGCGTATTCCCGTGGCCTTGCTTATATGTTTGGTGATTAGAGTATATGCGTCTTCGAGGTATGTCGCGAGGTTGTCATCGACGTGCTTGTAGGAGACGTGCACGGTGCCTTTGTAGCTCGGGAACTCCACGTTGACCCAGTCTCTTTCGTGCAGGGAGTGCGGGTCTGGCGTGATTGTCGAATACGTCGGGTGTTCGAAGCTGTAATAACGCATCGTGTCGAGTCTGACGTATTGTTTCTCAGGGAAGTCGATGCGGAAATAGCCCCTCGGCTTCGGCTGCGGGTTCCCGCCGCCGCACGCCGTCAACACGACAGCAATCACAATGACTGACAAAATCCCGATTCTTATGTTTCTCGTATCCTTCATCTTCTCATTCTCTTTTAATTCTAATCTTTTAACTTTCCTCTCTTCACTCTCAACTCTCAACTCTTAACTTTTAACTTTTAACTTTTAACTTTAATCTCTATAATGTGCCTCTTGTCGGCTTTTTCAATCTGGAAGGTGAAATCGCCGAATGTCGTGGAGAAGCCGGCTTCGGGGATGCGGCCTTCCATTTCTAGTATCATTCCGCCGAGGGTGTCCGACTCGCCCTTCACCTCATCGAAGTACAAGTCGCTGATTTGCATTGTCTTGCAGAAGTCAACGAGGCTTGTCTGCGCTTGGAAGATGTATGTCTTGTCGTCGATTTTGCGGCAGTTCTTGCTGTCGCTCACCGTGTCGAACTCATCGCTGATGTCGCCCACGATTTCTTCGAGGACGTCTTCCATGGTGACGAGGCCGGAGGTGCCGCCGTATTCATCGACGACGATGGCGATGTGAGTCTTCTTGGTGCGGAAGTCCTGGAAAAGGTCGTTTATCTTCTTGTTTTCCGGCACGAAGAAGGCCGGGCGTAGCAGCGACTGCCATTCGAAGCCCTTGGTGTCGAGGTGTGGCAGGAGGTCTTTGACGTAGAGTATCCCACGGATGTCGTCGAGGTCGTCGCCATAGACAGGGATGCGCGAGAACCCGTGTTCCACCACGAGTTCAAGGAGATGTTCGTATGATGTCTTCTGTTTTATCGCGAAAAGCCTGACGCGCGGCTGCATGATGTCGCTTACTTCTTTCTCCCCGAAGGTGGCGATGCCTTGCAGCATGGAGCGTTCTTCGAGGGCGTCGGCGGTGGTGAGGTCAACGGCGGTGGTGAGGTCGGTGACCGACAGCGTGCTGGCGGTTTTTCTGGCAAGACGCCTGTCGATGAGTCTTGTCGAGCCGACGAGGATGGAGCTGAGCGGCTTGAAGATGACAGTCAGCACTTTTATGGTGGGGGCGAGGCCTGTGGCCAACAGCTTCGCGTTTTTCGTCGCTACGATCTTAGGCACCATCTCGCCGAAAATCAGCAGCAGCGACGTGACGATGACCACGTTGATGACGAACGCCCATACGGGGTTCGCCTCAAGGTTGAACATCAACGACATGATGTATGTCGAGAATATCGTTATGGTGACGTTTATCAGGTTGTTGGTGATCAGTATCGTGGCGAGGAATGTCTTGGGTTTCTTCTTGAGTTCAAGCACGAGCCTGTCTGAATGCCGTTCGGAGTTCTCCAACTCGTTGATGTCGTTGGGTTGCAGCGAGAAGAATGCTGTCTCGCTTCCCGACGCGAGTGCCGAGCAGACGAGCAGCAGGCACAGAATGGCGAGGCAGATGGCGGCGGTCCACGACAGCCCTAAGAAAAACGCGGTCTCGACGTTGAGAGGTATCATAGTCAGGATGTTCATGGTTTATTGCTTGGAGGCGTAGGAGTTGTATGAGGCGTTGGGGTCAAGCGGTGTGCGTTTGTTGCCGAGGCACATCATCTTGTCAACGATGATCTCGGTGACGTTTCTTGTAATGTTTTGTGAATCAATATATTGCCGTGTCTTGATGCGGCCTTCCACATACATCGTGTCGCCCTTGATGTAGTTGCGGCGGCGGTCGGCGATGTCCTGCGCGATCTGCCCGAAGTTGACGAGGTTGTGCCATTCGGTCTGTTCCTTGATGTTGCCGTCCTTGTCGCGGTAACTCTCGTTGGTCGCCAGCGACGCTGTCATTTTCTTCGTGCCGTTCTCAAAAGATATGATTTCAGGGTCCTTTCCGAGGTTCCCAATCAGTATAACCTTGTTTAAACTTGCCATAATCAACTGTGGTTTGAGGTGCAAAAGTAGTGTTTTTTTGAAGATGTCACCGTGTTTTTTTCAAAAAAAAGTGATAAACACCTTTATTTACCGGCCTTGCACGTGGCTTCCACGAAGTCGTCCACGAGCTTTCCGACCCTCTTGAAGTCCTTGACTGCCGTAACCCACCTTTCGGGTATCGCCCCGAACCCGTAGTACGCTCCTGCGATCTGCCCATAGACCGCGCCGATGGTGTCCGAATCCCCACCGAGGTTGACGGCGGCAATGAGACCGTCAGCGAATGTCTGCGTTGAGTTGAATGCCCAGAGCGCAGCCTCGAGGGTCGAGACCGCCCATCCCGAGTTGTTCACCTCGTCACGGGTTGCGTATTCGCTCACGGCCTTGGTCCGCTCACCGGCCAGGTGCTCGTCTGCGCAGCCCGCGCGGTAACCCGCCGCGCTCCTGGTGCATACACCATGATCGAGGTCCCTGTCATCGACTTCCTCGCCGGTGACCCCGAGACCCTCATCCGCTCATTGGTTTAGAACTTTTCTGATTTCTGCGATAGCATCCGTATCCTAAATCTTGATGGAAACCTTCTTCTTGTACAGAACCAG
>CALBNV010000087.1 GCA_937896895.1 uncultured Bacteroidales bacterium
GGCAGAGCTTCGGGTCGAGGCCGTCGATGTCAACGGAGATGTAAACCTTCTCGGGGAGCGCGTCGATGATCTCATCGCAGATCTGACTCCAGTTTGCGCCTTCGTACATGCGACGGCGGTTGTCGCGGTCGTAAAAAGCGACGACTCTTCCGTCCGACTCTTTTATTAATTGTTTCTCCTGATGACAGTAGTCGCGGATTGCGACTTGGACGTGCTTCTCGACATTTTTTATTTTCAGTACATTATAAAATATGGAAGCGTGTGAATATTTGAAGCCCTCGAACTGTTCTCTAAAATCGCTGTGGGCATCGACGTGGAGAATGCCGTATTTCTCGCCGGTCATGCCGAGGTATTGGTGGTAGGGGAGCGGTGTGCTGTGGTCGCCGCCGAGCAGCCCGACTTTCTTGTTCTTTGATTTCCAATAACTTATGCGTGCGCGAAGCCATGCGAACATCTGCTCGAAGCCGTCTTCGATGGCCTTGTAGCGTTCCTCGTAGTCCTGCGGGTTTTCATCGATGTCGCCGTTTTCTATCGCTTCTATTATCTCTTCGCTTGCCGGGATGAGGCTGTCGTGAAGCTCGCGCAGGTGTTTCGGGAACTCGTCCATCCAGATGCCGCGCCGCCACAGGTCGGGGTAGTCGTGGTGGCACAGATCGACTTGCATCGAGCCGTCGAAGACCGCCGCCGGGCCGTCAACGGTGCCGCGGTTGTAACTCGTTGTCAGCTCCCATTCCACAGGGATTATGATGATCTCGGCTTCCTCAGCCGTGCATGGCAGTCCGTAGATTCCTTAACCTAAGGCCGCCGCCGCATTCGGGTCAAATGTCTTTTCCATCGTTCAGTAAAATTAAAGCGCACAAAGATACAAAAAAGTTTTGAGGGCGACATTTTTTTGTTAAAAGTTAAGAGAGTAGAGTTAAGAGAGTTGAGAGTTGAGAGAGAGGGGGCGGCACATGGTCAGACGGAAGCCGGGCTGTGATGGCTGGATTCCTGTTTTAATTAAAACCGCTTGATAAACAATGAATTACCCCCCCCCAGAAATTCAAAAAATTATCGCAAAATTGTTGGAAATAAGAAAGTAATATGTAACTTTGCGGCGTCGTTTCCTTTTGGGGTTTCGTTCAACGGACTTCGCGAAATCTGGGAGGGCGGCGTGGAAAGGGAGAAAACAGAAGTCCCCTTAAAAATTCAAAATCACACAAAAAGATGAGAAAGAGTATCAGATTATTCACCACGTTGATGGTGTGCATGGCGATGGCGCTGTGCGTGTCGTGCAAGAAGGACGACGACAACGAGCCAGGCGGTGTGACGCAGACCGTCGCGACGGTGATTACGGGAGATGTTACGGACATCACACAGACCACTGCCGTATGCGGCGGTGAGGTTAAGAGCGAGAACGGCTGGGCTGTTACGGAGCGCGGCGTGTGCTGGAGTACGTCGCAGAACCCGACGGTCTCCGACTCGCACACCACCGACGGCAGCGGGACGGGCAGCTTCACGAGCAGCATCACAGGACTGACCGTCAACACGACATACTACGTCCGTGCGTATGCCACCAACAGCGCAGGCACAAGCTACGGCGAGCAGAGAACCTTCACCACGCAGGGCGGCGGCGGAGGCGGCCAGACACAGACCTTCACGGTTAACGGCGTGACGTTCGAGATGGTTGCCGTTGAGGGCGGCACGTTCACCATGGGCGGAACCTCGGAGCAGGGGAGCGACGCATGGGACAACGAGTTTCCGATGCACAGCGTGACGTTGAGTGACTACTACATCGGCAAGTTCGAGGTGACGCAGGAGCTTTGGAAGGCTGTTATGGGGAGCAACCCGAGCTATTTCA
>CALBNV010000088.1 GCA_937896895.1 uncultured Bacteroidales bacterium
TTGATTATGTGATACTTGACAGGATTAAGAATGGCTTTTTTTAGAGGAAAGATAAGAACTTTCATTCTTCAACGGCACGGACGCACCGATTATTTTCATGTAATATTTTTATACACTTTTCACGGAGCCATCCACCAGAGGTTCACGCACCGCTGGGCGACAGGAAACCAACTGGCACAGGCTTTAAAATAATGCTTGTGCGGCAACATAGAAAGCGAATTTCTCCATGGTTTTATTATAGCAAGAAACTACAACTTTATTTCCGGAATAATGCATTTGTTTTCATCGGCTTTGTCGAACTCATAAAACATGCAATAATATACCGGGAGATGCAAGACACCGTTTTTCTCCACGATGTCCATTTCATTATTGAAAACGACAGCTTTCCTGATGCCGTAGTCGTTGGTGGTCAGGAATTTGTCCAAAGATATAACATAACCTGATATTTTGGCTGCAAAAATAATATTTTTTTGCTTATCAACAACCAAAATCGGGAATTATTCCAGTTTTTTCAAGCTAAAATCGGGAATTTTTCCGCACCGCATAAACCAGCTCCTCGCCTTTTCTGGCAAGTTTCATCCTGCTGCGTTGCTCGTCGGTGAGTTCGTAATAGAGGCGGTCGGCATCGACGGTGAAGCCCGCTTTTTCGAGCACCTGCGCGTAGTCGCGCCCGAACTGCCGGACGTGGTCGTACTGACCGAAGTTGCGCTTGCGTTCCTCCGGGTCGGTGATGGTCGGGTCCTCCCACGTGTCAACATCCGGATTGATTGGCACAAGAAGGACAGCCCAGCCGCCGGGTTTAAGGATGCGCTTTATCTCCGAAAAGGCTTTGTTCACGTCATCGACATGCTCCAAGACATGATTGCAAATCACCACATCATATTGACTGTCAGGCAAATCAATTTTCGTCACATCAAGATGGAGGTCGGCTATTGGGGAATCGAGGTCGGCGGTGGTGTAGTCGAGGTTTTTCAACGCGCGGAAACGTTTCAGATACGGCTGTTCCGGCGCGAAATGCAAGACCTTCAAGTTATCTGTGAAAAATCCGGTTTTCTCTTTCAAATAAAGCCAAAGCAGACGATGACGCTCAAGCGAGAGGCACTTCGGGCACATACGGTTGTCGGTCGCCGCGCCGTAGCCGTATGGCAGGAACTTGCGGAAATGACCGCCGCAGACAGGACACTCAACTTTGTTTCCAATATAAAACGGACGAATCAGAACGCTGAACAGATAGCTGAACTTTATCAGCGTCTGACGCGGGAATATCTTGGTTATCAATGCGATTAACTTTTTCATACATTAATTTTTAACACAAGTTTCACAAGTTTTTTCAACACAAGTTACACGAGTTTTTAACACAAGTTTCACAAGTTTTTAATTAGATTTATAATTGCGGCGGTCATGTTCGACCACGCATATTTCTTCTTTTCTTCTTTCACGCCTTCGGTGAAAACCGCAAACCCATCATTTTCATAAAAGTCAACGAGAGCATCGGCTATTGCAGATGGTTGTGGTTCAACGACATAGCCGACTTTTCCATTCGGAATTATCTCTTTCAGTCCGCCGACATTTGTGACCAACATCGGTTTCTCGAAATGATAGGCTATCTGCGTCACGCCGCTCTGCGTCGCAGATTTGTAAGGCTGCACAACGATGTCGGCGGCGTTGAAATAATCTTTCACGTCAGCATCGGAGATATACCTATTATTAATAATAACGCGGTCTTTCAGTCCAAGCCGCTCTATCCGTTCAAGATACGGCTTCTCGTCATCGTAGAACTCACCGGCGACAATCAGTTTCACGTTCATCTTCCGGAAACGTTCATCAGCGAAGGCGTCAATCAGCAGGTCGAGGCCTTTGTACGCTCTGACGAGACCGAAAAACAACATATAATGACATTTTTCATCAAGTCCCAACTTATTGATTGCCTTTGATTTATCTTCAATATTTCCAAAATGATCGTACAACGGATGAGGCGTAAACACTTTGGGTTTCCCGTTTTTGTCAAGCGTTTCAACATCAGCCAAAACTGATTTCGACAAGGCGACGAATCCGTCCATCGCCTTCACGAAATACGGCGGAAACAGTCTGTCGAGAATCGATTTTTCGTGCGGCATCATGTTGTGTATCAATCCGATACATTTTGCATTGCATTTCTTTTTGATGACGCGTGCAATCGTCCCGAAGCAAGGTGCGAAAAAAGACATCCAATAAGTAAAAATCACCACATCAGGGTTTTTCCTGCTGATTTCACGACCGACCCCAATCCAGTTTGTCGGGCAGATGGAGTTAATCTTTTCAGAAATCGTCAGGCCGGAAGGAGCATCAGCGTCGGAATACTGTGTTTTTCCTGGGAAGAGAAACGACGGATACTGAAGTTTGAACGTAACAATCTCAACATCAACGCCTTCCTTCACAAATTCCTGCGCGAGCCTGTCGGAAAACGCGGCGATACCTCCACGATACGGGAATGATGTTCCAACTATTACGACTTTCATAACCGATGTCTTATATGTAAAACTCTGTTTATCAAATCATTAACTTGTTTTGAAATCTTCATCTGATAAATTGTCGTCAAACCTAAACCGCACAGTATCAAGGTTCTAAGCGACGCTTCAATGAATTTCGCGATGACGCCATCGCCGAGTGAAGCCATCAGCGGGGCTGACACATATCTCATTGACAACCAATTTATCACGAACAAAGAAACCATTATCAGAACCAATTTCAGCATATTCCAGGAAAACGGATGAACCTTTGATTTCCAGGCGATTGCAGAGAGAAGCAAGGCGTAATAGATCACGAACGACAGCAGCGAGGCCATCGCGGAGCCGACCATCTCGAACTTTGGAATAAGGACATTGTTGAAAACGATGGCCAATGTCGTCAGTATCGCCGTGAAAATCAGCTGGATATAATAATATTTCGAGTAGCTCAGCACGGTGACGCCGATGTTCAGTGAGGTGTTGACGAGTTTCGCCATGACGAGAACCAGGAACACCCATTTGCCGGCGCAGTAGATGTCACCATTCGGCAAGACGTCGTAAAACAAATCGATGTTAATCCAGATAACCAGAAACACGAACAGTCCGGCCATCAGCTGATGCAACGCCACGCTTTTCGTAAGTTCCTGAACCACAGGCATATCGTTGTCTTTCATCGCTTGTGATATTGCAGGTTTTGAAATCGAGCCGAGAGCGCGGTAAGGCATCTCGACGAGTGCGGCCATGTCGGTGGCGATTTTGTATATTCCGGTGAAGAACAGCCCGAGTTTCGCGGTCACCATGAATGAGTTGAGGACGGGGATTATCGTGGTGACGACGGAAGAGATGACCATGAACAGTGTGTATTTCAGGAAGTCGCGGCGCAGCTTGTCATCGACATATTTCGGCTCGACCTTGAAAGAGATCTTTTTCAGAGTCAGCAAGTAGATGATATTCAGCAGTGTGGCGAGAAGATACGTGATACACAGTCCGATGACCATTCCGTCGAGGTTGATGATGCCGACGATGTACAGGATGTAGTCGATCAGGGTGAAGACGCGTATCCCGACCTCACGGACGAAGCGCGGGAACACTATACGCATCAGCAGGTTTGAATTTGTCTCAAACACAATGAGATACAGCATGAAGAACGCCATCGGGATGACGAAATACATGTAATCGACGAACAGTGCCGAGTTTCTCGAGAAGTACGCGACGAGTGCCGGTTTGAACACGAAGAACAGTGCGGTGAACACCACGAATCCGATGAGCGGGACTATCAGTGTCCAGCCGAAGAAGCCGTGGTCGCGGTTTTTCGCGTCCTTGAAGAACGGGTAGTAGCGGATTGCCGATGTCGAGGTACCCATCTGCGCGAGGCCGGAGAGCAGTATGGCGGCGTCGGCGAGGACGCGCGTCAGGCCGACCTCCTCGGGCGTGAGGTATTTCGTCATCACGAAGAACGTGGTGACGAAGCCCACGGCGACACCCATGTAATTCATTATCGTGCCTTTGATGCTCTGTTTTACTACGACCCCCACTGTTAGTTATAAAGTTTGAAAGTTATAAAGTAAAAAGTTTATAAAGTGTTTGAGAGGCAATTATCGTTTCAGGATGTTTTTCACGAAATTATTTGTCGGGTAATCCGCATCATTGAAGACGTGGAATAGTTCATCCATGAGAGGATAGTCGTCGAATCCGATGTCGTTCATTTCGAGTTTCTGGTGGAAGACATCGACGGCGATGCGGCCTTCGAGCACCACTTTCTCCGACAGTCCTTGGTTGAAGAACCCTTTGCCGATGAGCAGTCCGAGCGTGCGGTTGCGGCTCATGTCGTTGAGGGCGGTGAGGGCGAAGTCGCCGAAGCCGCAGTAGTTGTACATCGTGCGGTTCTCGCCGCCGAAGATGGTGAGAAGCATCCGCATCTCGTTGAGTGCCTTGGTGATAAATATCGAGCGGAGGTTGGCGGAGTCGAAGTTGGCGTCAACCATGCCGATGACGATGGCATATATGTTTTTGAGAATCGAGGCGTATTCGACGCCTGTCACGTCGGTGGTGAAGTCGGTGCGGATCGTCGTGCCATCAAAGACATCCTTGATAATTTGGTACAGCTCGCTCTCCGTGGCGGCCGCAGTCATGCCGGTGTCCTGCCTGTTGATTATCTCCCTCGCGAACGAAGGGCCTTTCAGCGTCATCAGAGGATTTGGGATGATCTCCTTTATGCAATCGGGGATGATGTTGATGCTGTTGCCGAAGCCTTTCGCGAGGTTGACGACCAACGACGCCGGGCTTATATATTGTTGGTTTTCAGCGATATAATTCACCACCGCATGAGACGGGATTGCGAGAAACACAACATCGGCATCTTCAAGGACGTTTTTGTCGTCTGTCGCCGTAAGGTTCTCGTTGAGACGGCATTTCGGGAAATACAACGTATTGACATGGTTGTTGTTGACCATCTCAATCACTTCATTTTCAATGGAAAGAAGCTCGACGATGTCCTCACCTTTCTCCGCGATGACATCACCCAAAGCCGTAGCGATGGCACCGCTTCCTATAAAAACAATCTTACGCATTCAAAAAAATTTTCGCAAAGATACAAATCTTATTTTTATTTCCTGCAGTTTTCTGATATTAGCACAGATTTTTTTTGAGCCGGCGCATTGTTGCCACAAACAGGGGAACCGTCACGAACAACGTCAGAAACTCGGCTATCGGCATCGAGAGCCAGATCCCGAGGTTTCCTATGATTTGAGGCAGGACGAACAGCGGCAGCAGTGCGAACACCAGCGAGCGGCAGAGCGCGATGACGGCCGACTCAAGCGGACGCTCGACGGCCGTGTGGAAACTGCTCCCGATGATATTGGCGAACGACATCAGGTAATGTGTCGTGACGAACGTCGCCGCCGTCACGGCAAGCTCCGTGAGCATCATGTCACCGTCGGCGAAGACAGCCACAATCTGACGTTTGAACAGCTGCACGAAGACGAAAGTCCCGACACCGATGGCCGCGCTCATCTTCAGCGAGGCCTTCAGCAGACGGCGGATGTCGCCGCAGTCACGCGCACCGAGGGCGTACGACATCAGCGGGTAAAGGGCCTGCGAAAGTCCGTAAATCGACATGTTCACGATCATGTTCATGTAATAGACTATCGTCATGGCGGCGACACCGAGTGTGCCTATATTCTTCATTATTATTATATTGAAGAAAAACATCGTGACGGCAGCCGACACCGAGGTCAGCATCTCTGAGCTGCCGTTGAAGAAGATGCGGCGCACGTCGCGCCACGTCCCAGCAAGCTTCCCGAACCTGACATTAGGCGAGAGCACAACCGCCGCCGAAGTGTTGGCAATGCAGGTGGCGACAGCCGCGCCGGCCATGCCCCAGTGGAACCTCATGATGAAAATGTAATCAAGGACGACATTCACGACGCAGCATATCACGCCGCTGGTGAACACCTTGTTCGGCTTCCCGGCAAGGCGCGTGAAGGCCTCCGTGAAGTTCGGGATGACATAGAATATTATCGCGCCGGTCATTATCCCCAGATATGTCCTGACGTACGGATACACCTCGTCGTTGCTTCCGAGCATGTAGCAAATCTTCTTCAGGAAACAAAGCACCACGGTGGAGATGAACGTCATCGTCACCACCAACGCAATGAAAGTCAATGTGGTATAACCTCCCGCAAGTTTCTCGTTGTCCTGTCCTTTCGCGATGCCGCAGATGACGATGCCGCCGGAGACAATCATTATGGCGACACTGAGCATGGCGTTGACGAGAGGCATGGAGATGTTGACCGCCGCGAGGCCGAGAGCCCCGACGCCACGGCTCACGAACATGCCGTCGATCATCATCTGGACGGAGACGATCAACATGCCGACAATGCTCGGGGCGGCGTATCTGAGAAGTTTTCGTGTTGCCGGTGACATAAGCTCCAGTTAATTCTTTTTCTGTTGGCCATCAAGTATCTCGCGCGACTCGGCCTCCGTTATCAAACCGGCTGTCGATGCCATCTGTATCGAGGCGTTCAGCTCGTACCCGATCAGCACAAACAGGCAGTTGATCTGGATCCAGAGCATGAAGATGATGATACCGCCGATTGACCCGTAGAGGGCGTTGTAGCGCGAGAAGTTGGTGATGTAAAAGTTAAACCCGAAGGCGCCGACGATGAACATCGCCACAGAGAGTATCGTCCCGGGCGTGAAGAGCCTGAATCTCACCGCCTTACGTTCCGGATTGCCGAAGTAGTACAATATCGACACGGCGGCAAGCAGCGTGAATACCATCAGCAGCCACCGCACGACATTAATAATGACTATGACTATCTTTCTGTTGAAGCCGATATAATCGAAAAGCCATGGCAGGATGTCGTTTCCCACGATGAACAGAACCATCGAGAAAAGAATCATCCCGCCGATAATCATTGCGATGAGCATGGAATAGAGTTGTTTCTTGATGAAGCTCATCTTCCCGAGATGGATGACGCCCATGTCGAAGCCGCGGAAAAACGCGCGGAAGGCACTGGTGCTGAAATAGAAAGCGAGGATGGCGCTGATTGAGAGAAGTCCGTTGCGCTCATGCGACAAGATCTCGCTTATCGTGCCCGACATCGTGTCGAAGGCACCGGCGGGAAGGAGGTCGCGCAACGTTTCCATCACAAGGTCGTGCAGCCCTTCGATCGGCAGCAGCGGGATTATGGTGAAAAGCACCATCAGCATCGGGAACACGGCGAGAAAAACATAAAACGCCACCGCCGCGCCACGGTCAACGATGTATCCTTTCGTGAAGCCGGTGAGGAAATACTTGAGCACGTCGTAAAGCGGCATTCCCTGAAAGCCTGGCAGTATCAGCAGACGTAACTTACTGATTATCCATTCATTGGCTTTGGCAAACTGTTTCTTTATCCTGTCAATATTTATTGTCATCATTCACAAATATAAAGTTGCAAAATTATGAAAAAAACGACATCACAGTCAGAAACATTTTTAGTATTTTTGCGCAAAAAACAGAAAGCATGGAAGAGCGCGTATCACACACAGGCGTAATAACCGGCATTACCGGCAATGAACTTGAAATAGAGATACATAGCGGCGGCTCGTGCGGCTCGTGCAGCGTCAAGTCGGCGTGCGGCATGTCGGAGATGAAGGAGAAGCACATCGTGGTGCCGAGGCCCGAGGGCAGGGACTTCGTCGTCGGGCAGCCTGTTAAGGTGAGCATGACGTCGCGGCAGGGCGGCATGGCAGCGGTTTACGCATACCTCATTCCGGCCTTGCTTATGATTTTCACAATATTGATTATCAGTCAGTTTTCGTTAGATGACTGGATCGCTGCGGTTGCAGGAACCAGTGCGGCGGCGGTATATTACTTCGTGTTGTTTCTCTTCAGGGGGAAGATAAGGGAGAGGTTCGAGTACGAGGTTGAGTGAGACACGAATCGAACGGATTTTCCGTCCTGCTGATTTTTATCGAGTCGTAAAATAAAATCCACGGAAACATCTCTCATTCAAAATATTATGTGTATTTTTGCCAATAAAAAATTTATATGCTTGAGAACGACAACATAATCAGTTTCATCAAAGACACGGTCCATGAACATGATGCGACGGCAAAGGTCGTTTTATTCGGATCAAGGGCGAGAGGCTCGGCAAGAAGCGATTCCGACTGGGATGTCATTATTATTGTTGACAAGGAACGGATCGGCATGTCGGAGTATTCGAGATATGCCTATCCGCTGTATTCCGCCGGCCTCGACATGGGGTGCGAAATCAACGTGGTCGTTTACACGAAGAAACAATGGGAGCATGGCGGTCCGACATTGTTCAAGCATAACGTTATAGAAGAAGGAGTTGTCTTATGAGCCTTACTGACGAAGAGAGAAATGACATTGTCACTTACCGCTACGAGAAATCCGATCAGGCGTTTGATGAAGCCATTAAGGTTGAAAACCTCGACATGCACAACCTTGCAACAAACAGACTGTATTACGCTTTGTATTATGCAGCATCGGCGACATTGATTTCTCATGGCTACGTATCACATTCTCATTCAGGGATGCTGACAATGATGCATTTGCATTTTGTAAAAAGTGGAATATTAACCAAGGAGGACGGCGCATTGTTGAGCCGTATGTTTTCCCTGCGGCAAGAGAGCGACTACGAGGACTTTGTGGAAGTATCAAAACGAGACATTGAGGAACTGATGCCGTTAGTTAAAATTCTGATTGAGAAGATTAAAAGATTGAGAAAATAAACACATCTCAACCGTTCCGACACGCTGCGGACAGCCTCCATGTGCCGAAGGCACACCACACTATTAACCCCATACGAAGCGCGGCGCAGTGTGGGGCGAGGAATACATGGCAGGGAATGATCTTAAGCTCATCGTAACACCATGAGATTGCTCGACTCCCTGCGGTCGCTCGCAATGAACTGTCTTAAAAAACAAATTAATTTTGATGATTTTTTAAAATTGT
>CALBNV010000089.1 GCA_937896895.1 uncultured Bacteroidales bacterium
AACAGCGAGTATGTTGACAAGTCAGGGCTGATAGCTGTCGTCAACAACACATTAAACACGGAATACAGATTCAGCTGCGTGACGCGCTGCCGCAGGTTCGGCAAGAGCATGGCAGCGGAGATGCTTTGTGCATACTACGACAGGTCGTGCGACTCGCGCGAGCTTTTCAGAGGCCTGGAGATAGAGAACGACCCGTCTTTTGAGAAGCACCTCAACAAATACTCCGTGATATACATCGACATCACCGATTTCACGACGAGGTACAAGAACGACTGCGCCATAGTCAGACACATCCAAGAGGAAGTCAAGGCGGATGTCAAGAAAGTTTCAGGTGAGGAGTCCATCAACGAAAGCGATGACCTGATGGCGGCCTTGTCGAAGATATACGAATCCACGAGGCAGAAGTTCATCATCATCATCGACGAATGGGACGCCATCCTGAGGGAGTTCGACAGGAACCCGGAAACCACCGACGACTACGTCAACCTGCTGCGAAGGCTGTTCAAAGGCTCCGAGAGCGACAAGGTATTCGCCGGCGCGTACATCACCGGCATACTGCCCATCAAGAAATACAACACACAGTCGGCGTTGAACAACTTCCGTGAATATTCAATGATAAAGCCAGGAGGCCTCGCCAAATACCTTGGCTTCACGAAAGGCGAGGTTGAGACATTGTGCCTCAAACACCACGTCAGCTTTGAGAAGATGGAACAATGGTACGATGGATACCAGATCGGCAGGGAGAGGTCGATGTTCAACCCGTATTCGGTGATGGAGGCGATACGCAACGACGATTTCGGGAGTTACTGGTCGAACACCGGCGCATACGACGCCGTCTCGACGTATATCCAGATGAACTTCGACGGGCTTAAAGACGACATCATCAACATGCTCGCCGGAGGGAGAAACGTCGTGGACACCGCCGGATTCACCAACGACATGAAAATAATCAGAAGCAAGGATGATGTCTTTACTGTTCTGATTCATCTTGGATACCTCGCGTATGACCGTGAGACCCTTCAATGTTACATCCCGAACAAGGAAGTGGGAATAGAGTTCGAGCAGGCCATCAAACTTTCGAGCTGGAACGGCATAACCAAGACCATAGAGCAGTCGCGCAGCCTCCTCGAAGCCACGCTCCGCGGCGACGCCGACGCCGTGGCGAAATACATCGACTGCGCGCACGACGAGAACACAAGCATACTCTCGTACAACAACGAGAACTCGCTCTCTTGCGTCATCTCCATCGCATACATCTTCGCCCGCAACAACTACGTCATGCACCGCGAATACGCCACGGGCAAGGGCTTCGCCGACATAGTGATGATCCCGCACAGGAATGTCAACTCGCCCGCAATCGTCGTGGAGCTGAAATACGACAAGACCGCCGGCACCGCCATCGACCAGATAAAACAGAAGAAATACCCCGCCAAGCTCGCGGAATATTCAGGCGAGATAATGCTCGTCGGCATCAGCTACGACAGGGAGAAGAAGACCCACGAGTGCGTGATAGAAACGGTGTGAAACGTCATCTCGTTTTTCACCTGTTTACAAGCATTCCAGCCTGTCTTATCAATTCCAATTCTTTCTCGGAAAACTTTTCCGGAAGCGAAAGCTGCACCTTCAGCAGCAGCACGCCTTCGCCTTCCTGACCGTAATGCGGCATTCCCAACCCCTTGAGCCTCAACACGCTGTTGTTCTGAGTCTGCGGTTTTATCGGCACGTTCACAGTGCCTCTCATTGTCTCGACAGCCACCTTCCCGCCAAGGATCGCCGTGTAAATATCGACATTTATGTTTTTTATCAGGTCATCGTCAGAGCGTTGATATTCAGCGTCTTTGGCGATGGATATCTTCATCAGCAGGTCGCCGTTCTCTCCTCCGTTGACACCCGGAGCGCCTTTGCCTTTCACGCGCAAGGTCTGACCGTCTTTCACCCCGGGTTTTATTGACACCTTTATCGTCTGGCTGCCGACATTTATCAGCCGTTGCGAGCCAGAATACGCCTCACGCAAGGTGAGGTTCAACGATGCCGTCACATCCTGTCCTCTCATGGCACGCGAACGTCCGCGACGTCCGCCGAAGTTGCCGAAACCGCCCATGTCACCGAAGTTGAAGCCGCCGCCCTGACCGCCGAAGAACCTTTCGAAAAAATCAGAGAAGCCGCTCGCGCCAAACCCTTGACCGCCAAAGCCTTGGAAACCGCCGCCTCCGCCGAAACCGGCGTTCTCGTATTGTTTCCAGTTAGCGCCAAGCTCGTCATATTTCCTGCGGGAGTCTTCCTTGCCCAAGACCTCGTATGCCTCCGTAATCTCCTTGAACTTCTCCTCCGCCGCCTTGTCGCCAGGGTTCTTGTCGGGATGATACTTCACCGCCAATTTCCTGAAAGCCTTTTTTATCTCATCTTGCGAGGCCGACCGCCCGACACCCAAAATCTTGTAATAATCCTTATAATCCATATTTTTTCTCCTTAAAAAATGACGATAGAGACACCAAACGCGGGCGCCCCTATCAAATATTGTGCCAGAAAAAATTATCTTAAATAATTGAATGTCAATAATGTTTGACGCTCATGTCTTTGCATGTCTCCGAAAACTCCTGAACGACATCCTATTCGGCATCGTATATATCATCTTGATTGTCAACAGATTCATCTTCATCCCAGTCATCGATAATTGTCATCGAGTGCCTAACCGATGAATTGCAACCGCCGTCCATGTATGTATAACCTATCACTCCACCTAAAACCACGACAGCCACAATGCCCGTACGAATCCACCGGTTGATTGGCAGCACACATACACCAATGATTATCAACAGCAAAGGCCATAATTTCACAACGTTTTCCCACACAATGTGTATATCGAAGAAAATTGCGCACAACGCGAAGATTCCGATGATAATCAGCGTCATGCCGGTCGCGAAGCCATCGCCTGATTTAGTCTTTGAGTTAGCCATTGTTCCGATTTTTTTGAGTGTTAATGATAATTACGACACCGAGTGCGATAAGTATCACCGGCCACAGTTTCCAGATCCAGTCAATGTATAAAAAATTATCCATCAGGGCAATCAAACCTATGACAATCAATATTATGGAAATAATAATTGCACCTTTGTTACTGCCGCGTTTTTCATCAGGTGTAATGTCGATTGTCGATTCCTCCTGTTGCATGTTGTCGAAGTTCAGCAGTTTTTGTGATGGTATCACAATCCAGAGGATGATGTAGAGCCAGAATCCGAAGCTGCCGCAGAATGCCGCGACCACGAAAAGCACGCGCATCAGGGCGATGTCAAGGTTCAGATAATCAGCAAGTCCGGCACACACGCCGCCGATGACGCGGTTGGTGCTGGAACGTTCGAATTTTTTGTTTTCCATTTTCAGTAATTTTTTAAACTAACAGCAAACTTTATTCTTTTTTTGTCTATTTTCGCAAAAAAAATAACAATCATGCGAATTTTTTGTTTTACAGCGATTTTGCTAACGATGATTTTCTCAAATTGCTGCACAAAGGTAGAAAAAAATTTCACCGGCACATCAGAAATTTATGAGAAATTCGCGGAGCCGGAGATGCAATACCGTCCGTTCGTGCGCTGGTGGTGGAACGGCGACAAGGTTGAGGCCGAGGAACTCAAGCGTGAGTTGAATCTTTTGAAAGACGCTGGCATCGGCGGTGTTGAGATAAATCCCGTTGAATTTCCAAGCTATTGCGACAGTGCAGGCAAGGAGTCGTTAATCTGGTTGAGCGAGGAATGGATTGACATGCTGCAAGTTACGTTTGACGAGGCGGAGCGTCTCGGCATGACATGCGACCTCATCGTCGGTTCCGGCTGGCCTTTCGGTGCCGAGTTCCTTGAAGGCGATGAACGCGCACAGGTTGTCGTGAACCACGCCGAGAAAGTGACGGGTCCGGTTACACTGACAATTTGTCAAGACAGCATCTTCAAGAAAGCGCGACCGGAGATCAGCTCGCCGTATGATGGCATGACATCGGAACTCTTCGCGTTACGGCTTTATCCGAATCCGGCCGACAATCCGCACGATTACACCGATCTGCTTCCGTTGAACAACGATGGAATATTTGAGATTGACGTTCCCGATGGCGAGTTTACCGTCGGGGCTTTAGTGAAATACACTGGTTTTCTTGAAGTTATAAACGGTGCGCCTGGCGCGGCCGGTCCCGTCCTCAACCACTTCGACTCGGCGGCGGTCGGCAGATACCTTTATAATATGTCAGACAAGATTCAGGCGCAGATCGGGCCGTTGAAAAACCACATACGCGCACTCTTCACCGACTCGATGGAACTCGAAGGCGCGAACTGGACATCCGACATGGCTGACGAGTTTGAAGCACGTTACGGCTACGACATCACTGATTATCTGCCGTTTATACTCTTTGAAATCGGCTCGATGGGAAGTGCGAAACATTACAATCCAGTAATTCCGGTTACAGAAAGTTTCATTGATGAAATCCAACGCGCCCGTTTCGACTTTGAAACCTTCAAGGCGGATCTGATGCTCGAACGTTTCACCCACACGTACCAGGCGTGGTGCCGCGACCTCGGTGTGAAGTCGCGTGCACAGGCTTACGGACGCGGCTTCTATCCACTTGAAAACGCGATGGACTACGACATTCCCGAGTGCGAGGCTTGGACCACTAACTGGTTGAGACACAAGCCCGGAGAGGAGATGTCGGAGAAAGACTACCGCCGTGGCAGGGCTTACACCATGGTCAACAAGTTCGTGTCATCGGCGGCGCATCTCGCCGGAAACAGAACCATGAGCTGCGAAGAGATGACCAACACTTACACCGTCTTCAATATGACGCTCGACCAACTGAAACTCGGCGGCGACCAAGCTGCCATTTCTGGCGTGACACATTCCATCTTCCACGGTTTCAACTACTCGCCGAACCACGAAGTCGAGTTCCCCGGCTGGGTTCGCTACGGCGCATTCTATTCGGAAAACAACACCTGGTGGAGACATTTTCATCTTTACAACGACTACAAAGCGCGTCTTTCAACAGCATTACAACACGGTGATTATCATGCAGATATTGCAATATTAAACCCTGAAAACGACATGTGGAGCACCATCGGGATGCAGAACGAGCCGTTTCCAAATGTCACGCGGACGCAATACAAGACTTTCATCTGGGAATGCATCAGCAAGACCGGCGGCGGAAGCGATTACGTCACCGAAAACATCATTAACAAATCCGACATCAGAAGAGGTGTCATCAACTTCAACGAAAGGAAATACAATACATTGATTATCATCGATGATGAAAGTCTGTTTCCGGAAACGGCAAGGAACATAGCGCAATTCGCGCAAAGCGGCGGGAAAGTCATCTGCATAGACACGATACCTTACAAGTCGTTGGGGTTGAGGAAAGACAAAAACGCCCGGGATTCCATTGTAAATCATTACATTACGGAAGTCTCAAAATGCAAAAATTTCGTCTTCGTGAAACCGCCGGAAGAAGGCTTTCTGCCATGGTACGACAGTCTGATGAAGGCCGAAAATCTGCCGCATTACATTGACATTCAATCACCTGACATGTATCTGATGCAGAACCGCTACACCACCGACGATGGCTGCGAGATGATTTTCCTCTCAAACTCAAACAGATACGAGTCGCACAAGACAAAAATCACCTTTCACAAGGAACTCACCAAACGCAAGTATCCGTGGATCTGGGACTTACACACCGGCGAGCGGCGCCGCATTCATCTTGAAAAAGACGGAAGTTATGAATTTGACTTCGGTCCGGCGGAGAGCATCCTCTTGGTTTTTGACAAAAACAAAGGCGGGACTTCAGATTTCAAGAGTGAAGTTTTGAGCGTTGAGAGTGAAGATATTAGTTTCGACTGGGATGCCGAATTCCTTCACGCCCGCACAGACACAACTTTCACAGCTCATTTTGACACACTTATTGATTTGAAAAACAATGACTTATACAAACATTTCGCAGGCGACATCGTTTATACGAAGAACATAAATCTTGATTCGGTGCCAACCACTTTAGACCTCGGACTTGTTCACGGAGTTTCGGAATTATTCGTAAACGGGCAATCCGTCGGCGTGAAATATTTCGGCAGAAGAATTTACGACATCACACCTTATATTATTAATGGCGAAAACAAAATCGAGGTTCGTGTGACAACGACCTTAGGCAATTACATGAAGTCGCTGCCCGATGAGAACCGCGTGGCTTACGTTTATGTGAACAACAAACGCAGGATGCAGGATTTCCAAAGTCAGGGGGTGATTGGGCCTGTCAGAATAAATTATTAAACTGAATATCAAATAATTACAATAATGAAAAAATTATTTTTATCAATTATCTTCGCGATTTCGATGGCATTTTCAGCAAACATCTTCGCGCAGGAAAAGCCCGTTTACAAAGCCTCGATGTTCGGCATCCGCTCCGACGGCGTGACGATGAACACCGGCTCGATTCAAAAGGCCATCGACTGGATCTCGGAGCAAGGCGGCGGCACGTTACGTTTTTATGTCGGGCGTTACCTCACCGGAACGATACACTTGAAGTCAAACGTGACGATTGAGCTTGTCGAGGGCGCGATCCTCGTCGGCAGCACGAACCCGTGGGATTACGACAAGCTCGAAGCCACCAACGACCACGCCTTCATCATGGCGGAAGGCGTAGAAAACATCAAAATCATAGGAATACACAACAGCGGCGGCGTCATCGACGGACGCGGACGGGAGGTCGGGTTCAACTGCACCAATATGGTGCATGTCGGTGTCATCAACGACAAACTCGGAAACGACCGCGCCAACGAGGCAATACGCCCGCGACTTCTCCTTTTCAGAGAATGCAAGAATGTGGAAATAGATAACGTAACTTTCAAAAACTCAGCGAGTTGGGTGTGCATGTACGACCAATGCGAAGACGTGAAAGTCAACAAGGTGCGTGTTGAAAGCACCGCTTACTGGAACAACGACGGCATTGACATAGTCGATTGCAACAATTTCGTCCTGACGAACAGCTACATCAACGCAAGTGACGATGCAATATGTCTCAAGTCACACAATGCCAAGAAGTTATGCCAAAACATTGAGGTCAGAAACTGCACTGCACGTTCAAGCGCGAGCGGGATAAAATTCGGCACCTTCGCCGTCGGCGGCTTCAAAAACGTGAGGATCACAAACAACAGAGTCTATGACACTTACAGAAGCGCAATCACCATTCAAAGCGTTGACGGCGGCATCTGCGAGAACGTCATCGTCGATTCGCTCTACGCCGTGAATGTAGGCAACGCCATTTACCTCAACATCGGGGCTCGCCGCGACAAACAGAGTTTCATGGAAAACATAACCGTAAAAAACATGTACTGCGAAATCGCCACCGGCAAGCCCGATGAAGGCTACGAATATGAAGGGCCTGTTGAAGACCTTCCGCGCAACACGTCGCCTTGCGGCGTTATCGGATTGAAAGACAGCAAGATAAAGAACGTCACACTCGAAAACATCGAAGTCGTTTACCCTAACGGCGGCGACAGATTCTACGCACACATCGGCCTCGACGAACTCGACAAAGTCCCGGAAATGCCAAAGGCCTATCCGGAATTCTCGCAGCACAAGGAGCTTCCGGCCTGGGGCTTCTTCATACGTCACGTCGATGGCATCACGATGAAAAACATCAAACTGACAAATCTGAAAAAAGACTATCGCACCGCAATAGTGCTTGATGACGTTCAGAATCATAGCATCACCAAGCTGACTGTCGAGGAAAAAGGCGCGGCAAAAAGCAAGAAAAACATCTTCGAAAGAAAATAAACCGTCGTTTTTTTCTGAAACAATCATTCCAAACACATTGATTGACAAATCATTGCATTTAGCGATCAATTTTTTAGTAAATTATTTTACTATAATAGTTATTACTATACATTATTTTACTATTTTTGCAGCCGAAATTATTAACACCATGTTTTTTTCACCAACCAAATACCAGATTTCAAGCATAGCCGACGGTCGTACTTGTGACGACTGCGGCTGGCTGCTTGATTTTCCGAACGCCGAGAAGCCCGGGCTGATTCGGGCGATTTACGAGAAGAAGCAACTTGAGGTAAGAGTAGATCTGCCAGGACTTTACCGTTATGCCGACTGGCTTCCGATAAAGAGGATTTTGCAGGGCGCGTCATGTCCGGTGACATACAAGAGCAAGCATCTTGCCAACAGATTACGACTCAACAACTTATACATCACATTCAACGGATGGAATCCGTCTGTCGGTGCCACAATGCGCACCTGTTCATTCAAAGAGACAGAGGCTTATACTGTCTGTGCGCGTCTCGGCGAAAGCCAGCGTGACAAGGTGATGGTCGTGTCGTCGGCTGGCAACACCGCCCGTGCATTCGCGCAGGTCTGTTCCGACAACAACATCAAGCTTTTGCTGACGGTGCCAGAGGGCAACATCAGCGCTTTGTGGTTCGAAAAGCCGTTGAATCCTTGTGTGAAGCTGCTTTGCACCGAGAGTGGCAGCGACTATTTCGACGCCATCAACCTCGGGAACATCATCTGCGAGCTTGACGGTTTCTTTGCGGAAGGCGGTGCCAAGAACATCGCGCGTCGCGACGGGATGAGCACCACGATGCTTTCAGCAACCACCTTCATCGGACGCATCCCCGACTTCTATTTCCAAGCGGTAGGGAGCGGCACAGGGGCGATAGCCGCATGGGAGGCGAACCTGCGTTTCATCGAAGACGGACGTTTCGGCAACAACAAGGCGAAACTGTATGTGTCACAAAACAATCCGTTTACACCGATGCATGACGCATGGAAGCAACATTCACGCGCACTCCTCCCCTACGATGCAGAACATGCCCGCAACGACGCCTCAGCAATTTGTGCCAAAGTGCTCTCAAACCGCAAACCGCCTTATTCCTTGTGCGGCGGTCTGTTCGACGCGATGCAAGACACAGGCGGCGAGTTCTTCGCCGTCACGAATGAAGAAGCAAAAAAAGCAGGCGATTTGTTCGAGAAACTCGAAGGCATTGATATTCATCCGGCGGCTGCGGTGGCAACCGCTTCACTGATGCAAGCCGTTGAAAACAAACAGGTAAAAGCGGACGACATCGTTATGCTCAACGTCACCGGCGGCGGTGAGAAACTGTTCAAGTCAACGCACGAAACGACATGTCTGAAACCGAAACGCACCTTCGGTGTGAACGCCACAAAAGACGAAATAAAAAATTACGTTTCAGAACTGAAATGGTAAAAAAAGCGTAGAGTAGAGGTGAAAAAAAACGTAGAGACGGTGCATGCACCGTCTCTACTATTCTCTCTCTATTCTTTACTCTCTTATCTCTTAACCACTTTATTCACAACTGAATTTCCCTGGTTGTCGATGATTTCGAGCATGTAAACGCCTGTGTTGAAACCGTTGAGGTCGATGCGTACATTGTCAGAATTCGCCTTGACGGAGACCATCTCCTGACCGCAGACGTTATAGACCTTCACGACATCGATGTCATGACCTTTGACATAGACGTTGCCGTTTGTCGGGTTAGGATAGATGTATGACTTGGCTGTCTCGTTTTCGCCGACTCCGGCATGGTCAACGAGAGTCTTCACGATTCCGACAGATGTCTTGTCGTCAGGATAGATTGCCACAACCTCAACCAGATTTGATGCAGCACCTGTGTATTCCGTCTCATAAGATGTGTTTGTTGTGTTCTCGGCAAATTCACCGTTGACATAAACGTCGTAACTCAAGGCGTTGCCGCCTTCCGGAGCCTCCCAAGTTGCCGTCATAGTGTTAGCGCCGTCTTCAAGGTCGAAGCTGAGGTTCTGCACCGGATAAGGATGAACGTCGGTGTAGTCATAGAGGAAATGGCTGTTAATCATCTCCTTGGTTCCGAGATTCTGCATCCATGCCGAGACTTCGAGGTCGCTCATCTCTTCAACGTGTGTTGATGACATGTCGAATGAATATTCAATGTGCTGGCATTCACCTGCCGGGATGTTAAGGGCGACACCATTCGCGCCTGTCAACATCTTCATCATGATGTGGTGGAATGTCGTCTCGCCGTTGCTGCCGACATTGTTGTGGGTTTCTTTTTCATTCACAGTGACAAAAGCCTTTTCGACAGTCATGTCATAATATGACATGAAATCGACCTTGACGTTGATTGTGTTACCGTCAACATTGAATGAGCCTCTCACGTCGCCGTAAGCAGGTGTGGCGTATGAAGCTGTCATGGCTGCCTGCGAAACAGCACCATAACCTTGGTCAGCGCCATCAAGGAAAGTCTGCGGGACAGCACTCACACCGTAATATGTTCTTCTTGTGCCGCCTTCAGCTGTGTAATATGGGTCACCGTTGCCAGGCCAGTTCATCGGGTATTTCGTGTAGGTGTATTTGCCTTGGTTGCTGTTTTCCAATGCCACCATCGCGCTGTTCACATTGACGCATGGTCCGCATGTCGAGCTTGAGAAATGCTCAATCATGGAGATTCTCTGTGCCGAGCCGAGTGGGACGCTCACAGCTTTTTCGAGGTTGTTGTTCGTGAGGTCGTCATCGTCACCGCCGTTGACAGACTCGATGCCGACAGAGAGCATATAGCTTCCCGGAATAAGTTCCATAGGAACAGCAAAAGTGTATTGTGCTGTCTGAAGTGATTCCAAGCTTGTGCTGAATGTCTCTTCAACCATTTCATTTTCATCAACTTGATAGGCAACCGTGAGTTCGTTGATTGTATTGACACCTTTGTTCATCACAGTGAAACTGACATCGGTCATTCCGGCAACAAGGATAGAATTGACATCAATTGAATTCAGACAGATGTCAAGATTTTCCATGGAGAAGACCTCAATATCATCGAAATACCAGTTGTTGATGTTGTAGCTGTTTCCTGTGAAGGTGATGCCAAACATGACTGAACTCTGTCCCATGTCAGATGTTGCGATGTTTTCGTTGACCTCCCAAGAACCGCTCGAACTGTAATTCTGAGTCCAGCCTTCGTTCCATGTGGTGCCGCCATCGGAAGACGTGCAGACTGACAGCACCTGTGAACCGGAATAGTTGTCGAGAGCATGTTTGAATGACACAACAACTGATGAAATCCCTGTAAGGTCAACAGCTGGTGTGCAGAGACGTGATGTTCCGTTGAACTGCGGTTCCCAGTAAAGCATCATCTCGTTGGCGCTTCCGCCGGCGTTCTCCGTGGCTGAAATGCCCCAGTTCGATGTGCCTGACCCTTTGATTGTCCATCCTGACGGCATTGTTGAACCATCAAAATGTTCGCTGATAAACGTTGCTCTTGTCTGTGCAAACACTGACACTGAAAGCAATAATGCTAATGCAAATAGTAATGGTTTTTTCATAGATGTAAATTTTAAAATTACGCTGCAAAGTTAATATTTTTCAAAAGCCAAAAAGACCTTTTTTGAAAAAAAATATGTACTTTTGCAAAAATAATTATGGAAAACAAAATGGCACAAATTACATTTGAGTACGATGCCCGAAAACCTATATTTTCGGAGCTGATAAAAGTTTTCATCACCGCCGGAGCAAAAAAGATGGACAGAGACATTCCAAACAAAGAAACTGTCGAGGCAATAAAAGAAGCGAGGACTTGCAATGGCAAGCGGTTCACAAATTTTGATGAGTTGATTAAAGATTTAGAGAGTTAATGTATTCAATAATATACACCAGTAAGTTCAAAAAAGACTATAAGAGGTGTTTGTCAAGGGATTATTACATCGAATTGGTGAGAACAGGAACTCACTCTGATTTATTTTAGACATGAAAGATTCTATTTCAGATAAGTCACGAGAGTATTTTCCGGAGGTCGTCGCGATACGGCGGCAGCTGCACCAGCATCCGGAATTGAGTTTCTGCGAAAAAGAAACCGCCGAACTCATCAAACGCTGTCTTGCTTCAAAAGACATAGAGTTTCAATCAGATATAGCAGGTTGCGGGATCGTCGCCACAATAAAAGGAACAAAAAAAACTCCACACTTCACTCTCAAAACTTCACACTTGACAATAGCCTTACGCGCCGACATGGACGCACTCCCGATTCAGGAGACGAACGACATTCCTTACCGCTCGGTGAATCAAGGTGTGATGCACGCCTGCGGTCATGACGTGCACACGGCGATGCTTCTCGGAACAGCTTTGATACTTAATGATTTACGCAATAAATTCGACGGAACCGTCAAGCTCGTCTTTCAGCCGGGCGAAGAGAAACTCCCCGGCGGCGCGTCGCTGATTTTAGATTCCGGCATCTTGAATGACGTTCAACTTATTATCGGACAGCATGTTACGCCCGACTTGAGTTGCGGCGAAGTCGGCTTTCATCCAGGGCCTTACATGGCGTCGTGCGATGAAGTCAATATATTAATAAAAGGTGTGGGCGGTCACGGCGCGAAACCAGCGGAACGAAACCAAACCGTTGTCGCGGCGGCGAAGATTGTCACGAGACTCGCGGAGATGTATCCGGAAAATGACGAAACAGTTTATAAGTCAAACGGACTGCTGAGTTTCGGCGAATTTCTCGCCGACGGCACCTATAACGTCGTCCCATCGCAGGTGTCGCTCAAAGGCACAATGCGCACCTTCGATGAAAACAAACGTAAGTCATTAAAAGACAATATTTTAAGAATAGCCAACGAGACGGCTTCCGAACACGGCTGCACCGCCGAGGTCTTTATTGAAACAGGTTATCCGTCGGTGAAAAATGACGAGAGACTCACGGTGTTCTGCAAGAAAACGGCGGAAGAATATCTTTGTGAAACAAACGTGAAATCCGTCCCGCAGCTGATGACCGCCGAGGATTTCGGTTGGTATTCGCAGAAAATCCCGGCTTGTTTTTACCGTCTTGGAACGGCAAACCCCGACAAGAACATTTATTCAAAACAACATACAGCAACATTTGACATTGACGAGAACGCCATGCAGCTTGGCATCGGGTTGATGTCGTATTTAACATTAAAAATCATTGAAAATGAAGATCTTATTAGCACACGCAATTAAAGAGGAGAAAGTTGAAATCAGCATTCCTGACGCCGAAGTCGCATACGTTGAGACCGGTGTCGCAAAAGCACGCGCCGCATTGCGCCTGATGCATGCAGTCTGCGAATTTCATCCCGACATGGTTATAAATTTCGGCACCTCCGGGACCGTAAACCACGAAGTCGGCGACATCATCATCTGCAACAGATTCGTTGACAGAGACTTACGCAACGTCCACTTCGGCGATGTCATCTCCGAAATTAAATTTGAAGATGTCAATCTGTCGAAACTTCTCGGAAAAGAATTAAACGCAATATCATCAGGAACCGTGAACACCGGCGACAGCTTCGTCACCGAAGTCGCTGATTTTGAAGGCGACTGTATCGATATGGAGGCTTTCGCCGAAGCCGATGTTTGCCGCGAAATGAACATTCCTTTCATCTCCGTGAAATACATCACCGACGTCGTCGGGAAGAACTCCGTCGAGGCATGGCAGGACAAGCTCGCCGACGCGAGACAGGCTCTCACCGAATTTTTCAGGTAAGACATGAACTTGCTCGACTGGCTTCCGATAACGAAAAAAGAGACCGACCTGCGCGGTTGGGACGAGGTTGACATCGTGATCGTCAGCGGTGACGCTTACGTTGACCACCCCGCTTTTGGCGCTGCCGTCATCGGACGCGTGCTGGAACGAGAAGGTTACAAGGTCGCGATAATACCGCAGCCCAACTGGCGTGATGACCTCCGCGACTTCAAGAAGTTCGGGCGACCGCGTCTTTTCTTCGGCGTCTCCGCCGGCTGCATGGACTCGATGGTGAACCATTACACCGCCAACAAACGTCTCCGCAGCAACGACGCCTACACGCCAGGCGGCGAGGCAGGTTTCCGCCCCGACTACGCCACTGTCGTCTATTCAAACATCCTCAAGGAGTTATATCCCGACACACCAGTCGTCATCGGCGGCATCGAGGCTTCACTGCGCCGCGTCACACACTACGACTATTGGTCCGACTCGCTCAAGCCAAGCATCCTCGTTGACTCCAAAGCCGACCTCGGAATTTACGGAATGGGCGAACTCGGAATCGTAGAAATCGCAAAAGCAATCGAATCGGGCAAGAAAATCAATGAGATAACAGATATTCCGCAGACTTTCTTCTTGAAAGACAAATCACAGAAAGTCGAATCAAGATGGGACGACATCACACTTGTGTCACATGAAATATGTCTTAAAGACAAGAAACTTTACGCCTCAAATTTCAGACATATTGAAGAGGAGTCGAACAAGAAGCACGCCTCACGCCTGATTCAAGACGTTGGCAGTCAGACGCTTTACGTCAATCCACCGTATCCCACGTTCACCGAGGAGCAGATTGACGCCTCATTCGACCTGCCATACACGCGGATGCCGCACCCGAAATATGCGAAGCGCGGCCCTATTCCGGCATACGAGATGATACGTCATTCCGTCAACATCCACAGAGGCTGCTTCGGCGGCTGCGCGTTCTGCACCATCTCCGCACATCAAGGGAAATTCGTGGCGTCAAGAAGCCGCGAGTCCATCCTCAAGGAAATCGATAAAGTGACGCAGATGCCTGATTTCAAAGGCTATATCAGCGACCTCGGAGGACCGTCGGCGAACATGTACCGAATGCACGGGAAAGACGAGTCGCTGTGTGAGAAGTGCGTCCGCCCGACATGCATACAACCTAATATCTGCAAGAACCTCGACACAAGTCACAAAGCACTGACCGAGCTTTACAAAGAAGTGGATAAGAACCCGCAAGTCAAGAAAGTCACGATAGGCTCAGGAATCCGATACGATTTGTTTTTGACCAACGAGGACACGGACGGGAGACTCGGTTACAACGAGTATTTCGAACAACTTGTGAGCCGTCATGTGAGTGGCAGGTTAAAAGTCGCGCCCGAACACGTCAGCGATAACGTGTTGAGACTCATGCGGAAACCGTCGTTCACGTTGTTTTTAAAGCTGAAGAAACGTTTCGATTCCATCAACGAGAGATATCATCTGAACCAGCAGCTCATCCCGTATTTCATCTCAAGCCATCCGGCGTGCAGACTTGAAGACATGGCAGAACTTGCCTTGAAAACCAAGGAGTTAGGCTATCATCTCGAACAGGTTCAGGACTTCACCCCGACACCGATGACATTGGCGACGGAGATTTACTATTCGGGTTATGACCCATACACGCTGAAGCCTGTTTTCGTGGCGAAGACGAAAGAAGAGAAGCTGGCGCAACAGCGGTTCTTTTTCTGGTACAAACCTGAAAACCGTCAATGGGTCGCGCAGATGATGCGGAAATTCAGGAGATAGTTACTTTACGATCACGAGCCTGAAACCTGTCTGATAGTCTTGATAATGAATGCCTTGCTTGTAACGTGTCGTTACACGCGCATACTTTGGAGGGTTGTTCCAGCTCCCGCCGCGGAACACTTTATAGCCCGTACCATAGTTTGTCCCTTCAGGGTTATGGACGGTATCATTGGGTGTCTCGACATAATCTTCATACCAGTCGCGGCAAATCTCCCACACGTTACCGCTCATGTCATATAACCCGAGTTCGTTAGGTGATTTGCTTCCAACGACCGAACATTTAGAATAACCCTGATTAGTGACAGCGACACTTGAATAGTCATCACTGCCGGCGTATTTCTTGTAAGATGTTGATTTTCCGCCTCTTGCGGCATACTCCCATTGCGCTTCCGTCGGCAAGGCGAAACTCAATCCTGTTATATTGTACAATTTATTAATGAAATTAACAGCATCGCTATACGACACTCTGTAAGCCGGGTAATCGTTGCCAAGGCCGTATGAGTTTTCCCATTCCAAAGAGGAGTCGTCACCACATTTGGTATCCATGACAGCATACCAAAGTGCCTGTGTCACCTCTTTCTTGCCGATATAAAAACTTGACAAACTCACATTATGAACCGGTCTCTCGTTATCAAAAGCCTCGTCAAGTGAGTCGCCCATCATGAACACACCACCTTCGACATACACCAAATCACGAATAGCGTCACGGACAACGTTCCTGTCAGCCTTTATATTAAAATCGCTATTCCATTGAATTTCAAAGCCATTAATCGATTCGTTAGTGGTTTTGTCCTTTTTTTTACAACTCGAAAGTCCTGCGATGACAACACATGCAATCACAATTGATAATATTTTTTTCATCTCAAAAATTTTAGAGCGTAAAATTACAACTTTTTTCATTAAGCAAATAAATTTTTATAAAATTTTTCAACAGCCTCAAACATTAATAGTAACTTTGCCACATGATTCAGACGTTTGATGCCATATTAAAGAAGGTTTTGCATTTTTGTTCATATCAAGACCGTTGTCAGTCGGAGGTAAGGATGAAGATTTCATCATTTGACATTTCATCTTCCGACAAGGAGAAAATCATGCAACTGCTTATAGATGAAGGTTTTATTGACGACAATCGTTTTGCCCGCACTTTCGTGAGAAGCAAGATTCACCTGAAAAAATGGGGTGTGAATAAAATCAAGGTGGCGTTGAAGCAGAAAGGCGTGAGCGATGATGTCATACACGATGCGCTGGCTGAAATCGACTCTGATGTCTATCGGAATGAGCTTATGAGACTTCTCAAATCGAAGAAAATCAACGAGTCGGACGATTTCAAGTGGAAAGCGAAACTGGCGCAATACGGCATACAAAAAGGTTACGAGCCGTGTCTCGTCTGGGATGTCATCAAGGAATTGGAAAACTATTCGTCGTAGCCGAAGCGTTTCAGCATCGCCGACCTCTCTTCAGGCGTGCATTCCTTGGTCATCATGAGAATTTCCTCTCTCGGATAGTCCTCAAAGCGCAGGAACAGCAGTCCGTCGAGTGTGTCGTTGAAATCAGGGTCAACGTTGAAGCACAGGAACTTTGCGTTGATTTTCAGATATTTCTTAAACAGCGTCGGCATCCTGTAGTCGCTATTGCTGAGTTTCATGAGATAGCGGTCGAACTTATCAACGGTGTCCATGTTTTTCTCCAACAGCACCGGCATATCAACCTTGTTGAAGTCAGTGACGAACGGATGTGTCGGATGTACATGTTTCGCCACCTCAGGCGCCGAATGTTTCTCCTTTATATAATACACCATCATGCTCTGATAGAATTTCGGGAACCAGCTGCTGATGCTCACAGGACCGATGAAATAATGCATTTCGGGATACCTCAAGACGGAGAACATCAGGCCTTTGAGAAGAAGCATGAGAGGGAGAATGTCCTTTTGATAATCAACAGACACATACGAACGTCCGAGTTCGATGGTTTTTCTTAACTTGTCGTTGAGCTGTTCGTCGATTGAGAACAACGAATTGACATAGAACCCCTTGACCCCATATTTGTCCATTATCTCATTGCCGAGTCCAAAACGATAGCCACCGGCCACCGACTGTTCCTTTGTATCCCAAAGAATGAGGTGTTTGTAATAGACATCGTACTCATCAGTGTCGATGCCTCTGCCGGTACCCTCACCGATGGCGCGGAAAGCCTCTTCACGCCGACGGCCAATCTCTCTGATCAAACGTGGAATCTTGTCATAATCAGCGAGATAGCACTCATATTCGGCTGTAGTAAACAGTAACGACGACTTGCGGATTGAGTTCAATTCACGAAGGAGGACTGACGACCTCACCGGCGCCTCAATCGGGACGGAGTTCCTGATGCGTATCTTGCGGCGTTCATCGCTCATATTAGCCTGAAGCGCGTAGCTGCGGTTCCTCAAGTATGACGCGAGTTCCTCTGGTTTTTCATAAAGAGCAATCTCTGAAGGAAGAATAGGCTTACCTATCTTCATGACTATCTTCTTGTTACGCTTATTCAGCATCTCCTTTGGCAGACGCATCGTCGCCAACAAAGTGTGAATCTTCGCCAAGACGTAAAATTTATGGGAGTTGTTGCCATCAAAATAAACAGGAATGACAGGTATGTTCATCTTCTGAATCATCTTGGCTATTGACGTTGACCACGGAATGTCTTCAGGATAATTATGTCCGTGGTAACGTGACACCTCACCTGCCGGAAACACACCGAGACCATGTCCATTCGACAACTGCTCTATCGATGCCCTGATACCGCCGGTGCTGCTGCTCCACGATTTGTTGTTCTCAAACGGATTGACAGCAAAAAACACTTCATTCAGATTGGGTATTCTCGACAAAATGAAGTTCGCCATCACTTTGAAGTCGGGCCGCACATTAGTGATGGCATCGTATAAAATCAAGCCTTCGATGGCTCCAAACGGGTGGTTGCTCACCACGATGAAACCACCTTCCTTAGGAATACTGCTGTAATCATTCTCATTGATGTCGCACGTGATGTTGTACCTGCGAAGCATGTCCTGGACGAACTCCTTGTTGTGAAGTTCTGCCGACGGAGAATACAGCTTGTTTATCCTCTTAAACCCCATGAGGTTCAATGCAACATACACTAAAGGCCTCATGACTGGCTTCAAGCGCAGCCATTTCACGACATCATCGGTAGTGAGAATCTTCTTCATTTTATACCTCAAAAAAATGCATTTTTTACAGGCTGCAAAGATATGAAAAATTTAATGGATTTTGTATCTTTGCACCGAAAAAATATTTTACGACATGAATCAACCAGAAAAAAGCAAAATCAGCAAAAAGGACGTCTTTTTGGAAGTAAAAAACTACGCATTGATAACCATCTGCCTGTTTGTCATCGCATTGGGCTGGACGGCGTTCCTCATCCCGAACCACATGCTCGGCGGCGGCGTCAACGGCATCGCCGTCATCGTGTATTGGGTGTCGGGCCTCTCGACGGGTGTCACCATCTTAGCCTTGAATGCGATACTTATATTGTTCTCGCTCAAGGTGTTGGGATGGAAATTCGGGCTTAAGACGATTTACTGCATCGTCATGATGTCGGTGTTTTTCTCGCTTTTGCAGAGGTATATAACCGCGCCCGTCATCACCGACAAGTTCCTTGCGGCGGTCATCGGCGGCGGCATCGGCGGCTTCGCCAACGGCATCATCTTCCTCTCCGGCGGCAGCACCGGCGGCACCGACATCATCACGATGGTGGTCAACAAATACCGCAACATCTCGCTCGGACGTTTCACACTCGCGATGAACCTGCTCATCATCGGCTCGTCGTTCTTCGTGCTCTCTGGCACTCCGCTCGAACGTGTCGAGCTGATAATCTACAGCTTGGTGGGCAACTTCGTGAGCAGCTACTGCATGGACCTGGCCTTCACCGGAAGCAAGCAGTCGGTGCAGATGTTCATCTTCTCATCGAAACCGCAGGTCATCGCCGACCGTATCGGCAACGAGATGCACCGCGGCGTCACACTCATCAACGGGAAGGGCTGGTATTCGAAACAAGACAACGACATCATCATGGTCGTGGCGCGCAAGACGGAATGCCAGCCTGTCATCCGCATCGTGAAACAAGAAGACCCGCAGGCCTTCGTCTCCGTCAACACCGTCATGGGCGTTTATGGAAAAGGGTTTGAGGCGATGAAGAAGTAGTTAGAGTTTGTAAAGTTATAAAGTTTATAAAGTTAAAAGTGGCTGGCGCAAGTGGGGAATTCTCCCATCGTGCGTCAGCCACTTTCAACTTTGTACTTTATGAACTTTCAACTTACTTGATGCCGAGTTTCTTCTTGATGTCTTTCGGGAGAGCGTCTTTGTGGACGATGCAGTTCAAGGTCTTGTAACGGACGAAAGCCTCTGATGCGTACCAGATGCCGTTGTAGTTGCCGGTGTCGCCCCATGAGTTCTTGACCATGAAGTATTCGTTGCCCATCTGGTCTTTTGCCTTGCCGTAGATGACCATGCCGTGGTCGTCGGTTGTCTCGTAGTTGTTATAGGCGTCGATGCGGTCCTGGTCGCTGACGATGCGCTGTGGTGTCGGGTGGTTCATGGCTTCCTTCTGGCGGTCTGTCGCGCTGAGGCCGTTCCAGTGCGCGTAGTCGGTGCCGGCCTTGTCTGATGCCGCGTTCTCAAGGTCAGGAAGCACGCAGATACCTGACATCTTGCCTCTGAGCCAGCCTCTCTCGCTGACGTCAGCGCCCCATGCAATCGGATAGCCTTTCTCGATGGCGTTGTTGAGGACCTCCATGTACTCGTCGATCGGTATGTTGTAAGCCATGCCCCAGCGCCAGTTGTCCTGCACCTCGATGACGAACTGCTCGTACCAAGGCTGGTGGGCGAACGAAGCAATGTTCACGTAATCGTCCATGTTGAGGCCTGTCGATTCAGCGAATGACATCGGGGTGTATTTCTTGCCGTCATACTCGAACTCCTCCGGGCATTTTCCGAGATAAGCGTCGAGGATGCCGACGAGGGCGTTCTTCCAAAGCGGTTTGTGGTCGGGGCCGAGCTGGAGTTTCTTGCATTTGATGACTCCTTCGACGAACGGGTCGCAGACGCTCGAGAACTCCGAGAAGTCGGAGAGTGTCTCGCCGTGCATCTGGCCTGCGCTCATCTCAACGTCCGGCACGAGGCCGTAGTGACGGATGGCGTAGATGACATCGCCGAACGAGCCGCCCTGTGAGAAACTGACGTCGCCGTGTGTGCGGACTGCCTTGTCGGCGCGGTCTTCATAAGTCTTGTGGACGATGTACATCTCCGAGAAGTCGTACTCCGGCTTGCCCATGCGGAGGAGTTCCGCCTCGAAGTAGCCGAGTGTCGAATAGCACCAGCATGTGCCGGCCATGTTCTGGTCTTTCACCGGTGTGATGGGCAATTCTTTGATGACCTCAAATTTGTAGCCTTCATCTTCTGTTTTCGTTTCGCCTTCCTGTGCGAATGCTGGCATGCTCACCAAAAGAGCCGCTGCCACTAAAAAGCTTTTGAATTTCATTTGTTTGATTTTTAAATAATAATTTACTTTTAATTGCTGTCATATTCGAGATTGCTCGGCTTCGCTCGCAATGACGGTCCTTTTTTGGAGAACTGGGTGCGGCAAAGCCGCGTTGTGTCCATCCCCGAAAATGTCGTCATTGCTACCGACCGTAGGGAGTCGAGCAATCAGAATCCGAGTTTCTTCGCCATGTCGTTGCTCACGCTTTCCTTGTTGACGGTGAAGAAGATGGTGTGGAGTCTGACGAACTTCTCGGAGCAGTACCAGTAGCCTTTGAACGGCCCGGCTTCGCCCCATGAGTTTTTCACCTTATAATATTTAGTGCCGTTCTGGTCGTGGGCGATGCCGACGATGAGCATGCTGTGGTCGTCGCTGGTGCTCCAGTCGTCGTAGGCTTTCTGGTGCATCTCGTCGTCAACGGCATCGATTTCGGGCATCACGGTCTCGAATTTATATATGCTTTCGCGGATCTCGTCGTCAGTCATCTTCTTGTAGGCCTTCGGGTTGCTTTCGCGGATTTTGTTCACGTCATCGGTCAGGACGACGCCGACACCCGCCTTACGCGAGAAGCCCTTGTCGCTGACATCCTGCGCCCAGCCGACGGTGTAGCCGCTGTTGAGGGCGTTGTCGAGCTCGGCCATGAGTTCGTCCATCGTCATGTTGTATGTCATCGTGGCCGTCCAGTTGTCGGGGATGTGGATGTTGAAAGGCTTGTAAAGCTCCTTGTGAGTGAACGCGCCGAGTTGCACGTAGTCGTTGATGTCGAGCGGATATTTTGCGGCGAATGACTTCGCGTCATATTTAACGCCTTCATATTCAAAGGTCTCCGGCACCTCACCGAGATACACGTTGAGGATTTCTTCAACCATCTTCGGATAGACGTAAGGGAGTAGTTTGCCGTTCTTTCTCGCTATGACGACTTTCGCATATTCGTTGATGAGTGCGTGCATCTCCCAGTGGTTGTTGCGTTCCTCTCCGAGCACCCAGCCGGTGTAGTCGTCGTTAGGCACCATGCCGTCTTCGGTGAGGGCGTGAAGCACGTCGATGACCTCGCCGCCGCAGCTGATGTTGGCGGCCTCGCCGTGCATCCTCACATATTTCTCGAACTTCGCCTTGTAAGCCCAGCGGTCGAAGAACATCTCCGAGAGGTTGAGTTCAACGCCGTATTTGCGGAGCATCTCCGCCTCGACGAAGCCGGTCCCGGCGTAGCACCAGCACGTGCCGGAGCTGCCTTGGTTCTGCACGATGGTGTGGTTGACCTCGACATCGTCAACGAATTGATAGACAGATGTTTCGTCGCTCTGTGCATACGCAAAAGAAGAGACGGCCAGCAGCACCGCCGCAGCCATCGAAAGTCTGATTTTAATGTTTTTCATCGTGATAAAAATTCAATTTTTCAAGATTGCAAAGATAATTAATTATTAGGAATGTGAAACGGAAAGAGAATAAAAATTTACACGACAGCATATCGGTGGCAAAACGAAGAATCGTAAAAAACAAATGGAGAACCGCGTAGCGGTTCCACATCCATAGCGTAGCGGTATTTCGTTCAATTTGTCTCAACCTGTTTAAAAACGAACCGTTCATCGTATTCGATTTCGTGTTTTTCCAACAATTTTACATATTCATCATGAAAATTCCGTTTCTTATGATGTTCTTCTTGATTTTCAATGTAATTTGCAACGTTGTGAACATCGTTTTTGAGTATGTGAACGCCCCGAAACCACGTTGCCACGAGAAAATTCCCGGACGGAGGTGATTTTTTTGCATAGAAAAAAAACACAAGGGGCTGAATTTCCAAACAGAAATCAGCCCCTATTTTTGCCCTTAAAAAAGTTTTATCGGACACAAATAAAATTTTAATCTTCTTCCTCGCTTTGTGTAATCTGGATTTCGTCCACCTTAAGAGTATTCTTTTCGTTTACACCGAAACCCATATACGAATTCTTGATAAGCAAATCTTCGTTTGTGAAATCTACACCATTGATTGATATTATGAGCTTTTTACCTTTTTTCTCAACATCTACGGTGACTTCAACATTTTTCCCTTTTTTGAGTTTGATTTTTTCTTTCTTGCTTAATTTTGTACCATCAGAACCGACGATCCAAAATTTATTTTCCGTGACATAAAGAATATCACCGGTATTTTCATCCTCATCATAATTGAATACAAGTCCAAAAACATGTTTTTCATCCAATCTTGGGAACAACAGTTTGTATGTGATTTTATAGTTGTCTTTGGTTCTTACAGGAAAACGTGTTCCCACCATATACCAATCTTTCTTTGATGTAATAACCAGATATTCACCATCTAAGTTTACACTATGCTTTTTATCTGCAGTCGCATCGAAGCCGAATTTGCTTTCTCCATCTTTAAAGTCATCAACGCGGTTGACTTTTTGTGCATTGACAAATGTACATGTGAAAAACAAAGCTGCAATGAATAATATCTTTTTCATGTGTTTCAACTGTTTTAGTTTAATTTATTTTGTAGTTCATTAACAACATCGATAAACTTTTTCACCAAACGATCTGTTTTTTCAAAACAATCATCACCAATACAATCGGGATCATTATTTATTTCTGAATAAATTTTTACTCGGTACGTTATTTCCTCCTCAATATCCGTGTTGATCTTTATTTCCAAACGGGTACGACAAACCTGACCGCTTTCAAACGTTGTTTTTGACCAAGCGGTACGGATCCAGCCTGCAGATTTGTCGCGAATTTCCACGTTTTCAAAATTCTTGTTGGCGATAGACATCAAACGTTTCCATATCTGATCCTCGGTCATGTCTTTTTTAACAGTCACTTCAAACCATTTGTTTGCAACATCAATGCCGTCTTCTCCGCTTGCTCCGACTGAATTAAAGAAAAAATCATCTTTTGCCAATTTATAAGCTATCGTCTTATTAGGATTGTTTTTAAAGAGTTTCACTTGTTTTGTTAAGTAGCCGGGAGCTTCAAACTTTAACATATAGAAGTCTGTCCGCTGGTTGAACTTCAATGTGTACGATCCGTTTCCGACTTCATTGCCATCGACAAAGATTTTTGCATTATCGGGGGTGACATGAATGGTTTTTTTCTGTGCATTAAGATTTATTGTTCCGCAGAACAAAATTGCCAATAAAACTAAGAGTACTTTTTTCATTTTCAAAAATTTTAATTGATTTACTTAAGTTAACAGCACCACTATTTGAATGATCACGCACACAAAAAAAGCGCGGCACTTTCTCGCTTCATCTGAATTTCTGAGGATTCTGGACTACCTATCAAGTCAAATTTACGAACAAAGCCCGCGCTAAAACAGCGCGAGCGTCATCGGCTTTATTCTTGACTTGATATTCTTGAAAGTGTCCAGTTTTCAGAAATTCAAGATTCAGCTTCTAACGCTTTTCCCAACATTTTTAAAGTGTGCGCAACGAATTGCGTTTATACCATAGGCAAATTATTTTCGTTAATAATTCTTTTATTTTTTAAACTGCAAAAGTACATTTTTTTTCTAAATCCAAAGTAGTCCTCAATTTTTTTTGATTATACGATTTTTATACACAAGACCGAAACTTAGTCTGAGACCTCGTCACGCCATCCATCTCTGATTGTGTCTGTGTGCCGGCATTCAACCTCAATGGCCCTGACCGCATTTTCAACCTGCTCGTTGATGATTGATTCGACATCAATGCCGGCAGCATGTCTGCCTGTATGAAACTGAAGTCGAGGAAGTCTTTTTTCAGACGTTGTTTGAAGTATCATTGTTTGACATGGCTTATTAATTTTCAGGAAAAATACAAATTGAAATAATATGAAAGGAAAAAAACGAGTTTCGCCGAAAAAATTTCTCGGCGGAATCGTGAAATAATCAAGGTGACTTCTGATGGTGTCGGAAAACATTATTTCCAGTTTATGGTGACATTCCTCATCTCGATGCGGCACTCGTCGATGTCGAAGCTGACGACCGGCAACACTTTTGTCGTTGAGGGATTTATTTTCCCGGGGATTTCAATGACAAATTTCACAGGGACATCGGTTATTGTTTTGAAACTGTCGCTGTACGAGTACGTCCAGCCGTTATGTTCCACGCCGTCATTGTCGTATGCCAACAGGTTGTGCCCGACCTGAATTTCCTTGTTCAGGTCATGATTGATGAATCTCCCCGTGATCTTCACTGTCTGTGTCCCCTTGCCGCCTACGACCGAAACAAGTTCAAAATCAAGCCATTCGTCGCACGGGTTTGATATTGTCATTTCATTGTTCTCGGGCGTTTTTTGAGTTTTTGTTGCAGCAGGAGCCTGTTGTTCTTCTTTCTTTTTACGGCTGACTTTTTTTTCTCTCTTGGTTGTGTTGTCCCGAGCCTTGAGGGTGTGCTGCTCATACGGGTCGTCCGACTGCGCGGATGCTGTTTCCGGCATTGCGGAGACAAACATGAGAGCAATCAAGATGTAAAATACTTTCTTCATATTTGACTTTAAATTTTATTTGTCTTCTTTTTTTATTCTTTTCCAAATGATTGGAACATTTTTAATTTGGATGTCACAATCATCGATTTTGAAGGTGATCGCCGACATTTTCTTCACTTTTTTCGGAACCACTTTGCCTGGGATGTCAATTGAGACGAAAACTTTTTTGTCGGTGCGGGCTTGGTATGTCTTCCCCATCCTGGCACTGTGTTCAACGCCTTCGGTGTCATAGCAGACGAAGTTTTCGCCAACATTCAGATCTTTGTTGACATCTCTGTTTATGATGCGGAAGTTAAGCACCATTGTTTGTTCTTCCTTGTCGCCTATCAAAGAGATGAGCTTGAAATCGAGTTTGTCTCCTTCGCATGGGTTGCTGATTTCGATGGTGTCGCTTGAATACTTGATTTTCTGATAAATCGTGCTGCATGACGTGGAAAGCAGGACTATCATTGCAATTCCGGAAAGTAAAAACAATTTTCTCATATAATTCATTTTAAGTCAATAATTTACAATATCAGCCATGCTTCTCCCGGGCCTCTCATGTAGATGGTGCTTTCGATATTGTAGTTGTCAAGGAGGAACTCTTGAAGCTGGGTGACGTATTCGTTGGAGTCGAGTCGGCGCACGGCTCCTTTTTTGTTCAGTGTTATCATCGGAATCATCACCTGGTTGAATGTCAGCACGTTAGGGGTTATGTTCCGGGTCGGGTTGTTGTCTATGGTGTTATCCTGAAGCCAGTAATATATGATATCGCATAGTTTCGTCTGTTTCCCTTCATAATCGAATTTTGATCTCTGGAAGTCGAATTTCGACTTGTCTGTCTTTTTGATTTTCACTGTGATGCGATGGCCGTCGGTTTCCATTTTCTTGTAATGGCTTTGTATTTTGTCACAGAAGTCGTCAACATAGTTGATGACGGCTTCTTCAAGGAGTGTGTTCACCGTCGCGACTCTCGATGGATGACCGTCGCCGTATGCGTGCGCTATCTCCACGGCGTTCGAGCATGGGTCAACGGCACGCATGTTGAATGCCACATAACGGTAGTCGTCGATTTCATAGAGTGCGAAGTCGAGGTCAACGATGTAATCGACGTTGGCGGTACGTTTTATGCGGTCAAGTGGTGACTCCTTGACGGTGCCCGACAGTCCGTACCCGTCGCCGACCATGGCGTTCTCGTCATTTTCAAGGTTCAGGCTTTTGAGCAGGAACTCAAGGCTTATCGTCTCAAACCCTCGCGAGGCGAAAATCTCGTTCAGCGAGGATGTCACAAGACGCAAGTCGCGGCTGTCCTCCCTCCCGAAGATGTTGTAGTCGGGTATGGTCTGCACTTTCCCCGTCTCGTCTTCCCATTTCTGCACAAAATCCATCTCGGTGCAATAAACGTCGGCCGGGACGACCATTATCACAGGTTTCAGATACTTCCCGGCGATGGTCTCCTGAGGCTTTTCGGCGAATCCTTTATCTTGCATGTACTGCACAAGATTGTCGTACAGCACCTGCACTTTGATAATGGCGTCAACGCCGTAGTCAAGTTCCCTGACATCTGTCTCCCATGATTTCTGGACATATCTGCCATATTTCCCGACAACTCTCTTTGACTTGGGAATAGAAAGAAAATCAACAAAATACGATTCGTCGGCCTCTATCACGCTTTCTTTTACTATGGCCGGTTTCGGACGCGTTTTGGTTGAGGCTGGCAGTCCGCGAAGAAGGCACACCGCCACCGCATCACGCTGGGCGCATTCATGCGCCTCCTCAAGCGTGTTGGCGATAATACGCATCTCGATGATCACAGTCCCCTTCGGCCCCACGCCGCCGATACACACGTCAAATTGCGCATTGAGGATGTTGTCGGCGTCCCTGTTCTGCGCAACAGCCGAAAACAGGAAAACGCCAAACACAAATGACAATGTCAGTGACAGTCTTTTCAGTGCCGTATTTCTCATCGTTTGTAATGTTATTGTTACTCTTCACCCTGCCATGTCGGTCAGAACCTCCAACCCGACTTGACAAAGCCGCCGCTGACGCGGACGTGTGCTCATTCAAGGCTGCGAAATTAAATATTTTTTGGATATGTCCATATCATTTCTGATATTTTTTTTCACCTTATTAATATGCCTCCCTTCCGAAATTTTTCGTATCTTTGCCGCTTCAAATCCAATCGAGAAAATGATCACATCTGAAAGCCAGAAAGAACTATGTAAGAGGATCGATGCCTTGAGGAGGTATCTTTGACATCGACACGAAGCTGTCGCAAATAGCAGAATTGGAAGAACAGACGAAAGCCGACGGCTTCTGGGACGACCCGAAGAACGGCAAGGTCGTCATGCGCAGGATGCGCGACATCAAGAGCTGGGTGACGGCCTACGACGACATCGTGAAGGCCAACGACGACCTCGGCGTGCTGTACGACTTCGCCAAGGAAGGCGAGGCGACGGAAGAGGAAGTCGATGCGCAATACGACCTGACAATAAAACTTGTTGACGAACTCGAGTTCCGCAACATGCTTCACGAAGAGGCCGACTCGATGAGCTGCGTGCTGAAGATCAACGCGGGGGCGGGCGGCACCGAGTCGCAGGACTGGGCGGAGATGCTCATGCGGATGTACATGCGCTACGCCGAAGCCCATAACTACAAAGTGCGCGTCAGCAACATCCTCGACGGCGACGACGCCGGCATCAAGTCGGTGACGATGGAGATCGACGGCGACTATGCCTACGGCTACCTCAAGGGCGAGAACGGAGTGCACCGCCTCGTGCGCGTCTCCCCGTTCAACGCGCAGGGCAAACGCATGACCTCGTTCAGCTCCGTGTTCGTGTCACCGCTCATCGACGACACGATAGAAGTCGTCATCGAACAGTCACGCCTCTCGTGGGACACCTTCCGCAGCGGCGGCGCGGGCGGACAGAACGTCAACAAGGTGGAGTCGGGCGTCAGACTGCGCTATCAATACAAGGATCCGTACGACGGCCATGAGGAGGAAATTCTCATTGAGAACACCGAGTCGCGCGACCAGCCGAAGAACAAGGAGAACGCCCTCCGCCTCCTGAAATCGCAGCTGTACGACAAGGAGCTGCAACACCGCATGGAGGAGAAAAACAAGATCGAGGCGAACAAGAAGAAGATCGAATGGGGCTCGCAGATACGCTCCTACGTCTTCGACGACCGCCGCGTCAAAGACCACCGCACCAACTACCAGACCAGCAACGTGCAGGGTGTCATGGACGGCAAGATCGACGAGTTCATCAAGGCATATCTGATGGAGTTCGGGCAGAAGTAGTTAAAAGTTAAGAGAGGAGAGTTAAGAGAGGAGAGTTAAGAGAGGAGAATTAAAAGAGGAGAGTTAAAAGAGGAGAGTTAAAAGAGAATTAAGAAGGTGGAGAATCGCGTAGCGGTTCCATATCCGTGGAATTATAAACGTTGATTATTGTTAAATTTAATATTTGAGAAATGGTTACATTCATTATTGCATTGATTGCGTTGGTTTTGGGTTATGTTTTTTACGGAAGATACATCGGGCGGTTGTTTGACATGGACCCGAAGCGTCCGACGCCTGCCATGACGAAGGCCGACGGCATGGATTACGTGCCGATGCCGACGTGGAAGGTGTTCATGATCCAGTTCCTCAACATAGCGGGTCTCGGTCCCATCTTCGGTGCCATCATGGGTGCGCAGTTCGGCACGGCATCGTATCTCTGGATCGTCTTCGGCACGATCTTCGCCGGCGCGGTCCACGATTTCTCTTCCGGAATGATGTCAATGAGAAGAGGCGGCGAGAGCCTCCCGCAGCTCATCGGACGTTATCTCGGGAAGAGGGTCAAAAGTTTCACGCTGATTCTCACATTGTTTTTCCTCATCCTTGCCGGGACGGTCTTCGTGTCGCAGCCAGCACAAATCATCGTCGGCACTTTTGACGGACAAACTGCATACGAGAAGATTGCCAATGATACTGCTGTTGACGAAAGCACACGTATCTACCAGATGACCAACTATGATGTTAAAATTGCAGATGACCAAAATTCGGAGAATGAGCAAGTTGCAATAGAAAGTGCAGTTCCTGACCACATACCATTCTACAAGAACATCTATTTCTGGATTATCCTGATATTCGCATATTATCTCGCCGCGACGCTGTTCCCTATCAACACAATCATCGGAAGGATCTATCCGATTTTCGCCATCGCACTGCTGTTCATGGCGATAAGCCTCATGTTTGTGTTGCTTGCGCGATGGCCCGACCTGCCGGAAATGTGGAACGGTTTCGGGACGAAGTTCGACCCTGCACCTATCTTCCCAATGTTGTTTGTGTCGATTGCTTGTGGTGCCATCAGCGGTTTCCATGCGACACAGTCGCCTATGATGGCGCGATGCCTGAAGAACGAGAAACACGCACGCCCGGTATTCTACGGCGCGATGGTGGCCGAAGGCATCGTGGCGCTCATCTGGGCAGCCGCCGCGACTTCATTCTTCCAGGATCACGGCCCGACTTATACAACAGTTGTCAATGGCGTCCCGCAGGAAGTCGGCTACGGTGCCGGTGCTATCGTCAATTTCATCTGTCACAGCTGGTTGGGAAGACTCGGCGGTGTCCTCGCCGTCCTCGGTGTCGTGTTCGCGCCTATTTCTTCCGGCGACACCGCGTTGCGTGCGGCACGTCTGATCGTCGCAGATGCCTTGCATGTCGAACAGAAAAATTTCAAGAACCGTATGCTCATCAGCGTCATCATTTTCGCGGTATGTTCCGGCTTCCTGATGTTTATGATGAACGACCCCGCCAATTTCGGCGTGATATGGCGTTACTTCGCATGGAGCAACCAGGTGATGGCTGCTATTACATTGTGGGCAATCACCGTTTATCTTACAACAAAACGCAAGAATTATTTCGTCACCCTCATCCCGGCAATGTTCATGTCGGTAGTCGCCACGACATTCATCCTCGAGGCACCTTCAGGCGCATACGTCGTCGGCAAAGGCATCGCCCCCGGATTGGCGTTGACAATAGCGATTCTTGTCACAATAGGATTTACCGCCGCTTTCTACCTGTGGAAAAACGGCAAGATCGATATCGGCCCGGAGATTGAAGACCTCCCGAAACTGAAGACACCAAAGTTCAAAGACTGACCGATGGCCTTCAACGACGCGACCCGTCTGTTCATCGAGACTCAACTTCATGATGACATACGTCAGCTGGCACTGAAGAAAACGCCGGCTGGCGTTGACAAGTTGTTAGCACTCAGGCAGATAGAAGCACGTCAGATACTGTCAAAGAAAGTGCCGTCGTGGGCGTCAAACCCCGACTTGCTCTTTCCGAAACACCTACCTTTAGAACAGTGTTCCTCAGAACTGACAGCGAAATACAAGAAAAAAATCTTTGAGACACACTGCGGTGCGTCTTTACAGCCGGACAACCACAATCCGCATTCCACGTTCATCGATCTGACCGGCGGCCTCGGCATTGACTCGTATTTCCTTTCTGAAAATTTCCAAATCGCATATTATGTTGAAAATCAGAAGGAATTATGCGATTTAGCGGAAAACAACTTCCGCGTTCTCGGCAGAAAAATCCACATCATAAACACCAACGCCGAGTCATTTCTAGAAAAATATTCGTGTGATTCGTGTGATTCGTGGTGTGATTCGTGGTGTGATTCGTGGTGCATCTTCGTGGACCCCGCCCGCCGCGACGCCCTCAACCGCAAGATGGTCTCGCTCCACGACTGCAGCCCCGATGTCGTCGAACTGCGGGAAAAAATGCTTGAGGTTGCGGAACACATCTTGATAAAAGCCTCGCCGATGCTCGACATCTCGTTGATTTGCAACGAGTTGAAAAACATAAAAGAGATTCACGTCGTCTCGGTGAAAAACGAATGCAAGGAGATTCTGATTTTGCTCGAACGTGGCTTTGAAGGCAAGATAAAATTCGTCTGCGTTAATTTGAGACAGAACGAACAAGATTTGCATGATGAGTTTTGTTGTCTTGAAGACGACGAAAGAAACGCCGTCCCGAGTTTCGCCGTCACAATAAGGAAATATCTCTACGAGCCGGACTCGTCGTTGATGAAAGCCGGCGTGTTCAAGCTCATTTCACAACATTATTATATTGATAAATTACACGTTAACAGTCATTTATACACTTCTGACAATCTGATTCCTGATTTCCCGGGACGCATCTTTGAAGTTGTCGGTTTTGCACCTTTTAACAAAAAAGTCAGGAAAGACTTGCTAAAAGACGTAAACGAAGCCGCTGTCGCCACACGCAATTTCCCGTTGAGTGCCAACGACTTGCGGAAAAACCTCGGCCTTCAGGAGAGCGACGACACCTTTGTCTTCGGCACGACGATAAGAGGCGACAAGAAAGTCATCATTCTTTGCAAAAGAGGCAACCGATAAGAAAAGTCTATTACTTTTCGTCCCACGCCACTCTCTTCATAATGAATTTCGTGCGGAATCTCGACCCGTCTTCCCTCTGGCGCAGTGCTGTCCAAACCATCTGATTTTCATCACACTGCTCGATGTCCCACCACTCATAGAACATCTCCCCGCCGACCTCCTGCTGCCAACGGCTTGCAAGCCAGTTGCCGTCAACACTGTATTCATTGTATGGATTGGTACTCGGAACCCACTCGCCATTCGCGTAATTGTAATAAATATACTTGTTGTTATCCAGATACTGCCACCTGTGGTTAACAGCCCCGCCGTAAGTGGTATCACCCTGAGCCTCAACACCTTCCCATGTGCCGATAATTAAACCAGAATAGTCATTTCCTATTTTCTTATAAACTTCCTCGCCGCTGTAGTCGAATTCAGGGTGGTCGATATACCTGAATTTCGACACGATCAATGACTCATCGGTGATCTCCTTGACAGAATGCTCTGTAATGTGACCGCTGCGTCTCTTCACCCTGATGACATTCCCGTCAACGGCATAGACCTCATTCACCTTGACCATCCACTCGTTATATTTAGTCAACGAAGCCAACGATGTCCCGTCTTCATGAAACTCACGGACAGTCCTCACGTTGGTCAATTCCTCAACACCATCAAACGACTCCGACCTCCATTCACCGATGATTTTCTCCCTGATTTCGGCTTCGCTCGGGACGTTCTCATTTCTCGCACACGACAAGACAAAACAGAGCAAGACAAACCCTGCCAGATATAATACGATTCTCTTCATTTCAGTAAATTTACAATCGGTCGCAAAAGTACTAAAAAAAATCCAAACACACCGCCAAATAAAAAAAAGATAATTTTGCACTATATCTCACAAATTGAAAACTTTTCCATATCTTTCCTCTAAAAAAAGCCATTCTTAATCCTGTCAAGTATCACATAATCAAT